>CBDUWJ010000035.1:0-12033 GCA_965370895.1 uncultured Anaerolineae bacterium
GCGCAGGCGGCACCCACCCAGGCGTGGAGGGCAATGTCCTGCCACCGCCACAACCAGCCGCCGATCAGGGCACCGAGGATACGACCCAGGCTGAGGGCCGTTATGTTGAGGGCGAGCAAGGAGGCGCGGGCCTCGGGAGCTACCTGAGTTGCGAGCGCCAGGAGGGAAACGATCCCGAACTCAAAAGTCAGAAACATGAGTGCCACGGCGGTGAGCGCGGCCGCCAGCCCATGCTGGGACAGCGAGGGCAGGAGGAGCAGGCTGGCTACCAGCCCAAGGAGACCCGATAGTACGCTGCGACGTTTGCCCAGCCGGTCTGCTATCGCCACAGTCCCAAATTCAGCAGTGGCTTCGGCCAGCCCCACGACAATGGAGGCCAGTCCCAGGTAGCTGAGGCTGAGGCCGAACGTTGTTTCGAGCCATGCACCGTACACGATGAATGGGATTTCGTTCGCCATCGTGAGGAGCAAGCTCGTCAGTAGAAGCACGACAACGGAGCGCCGGCGGAGCAGACTTTGCCAGGTGGCGACGGCGGCGCTCGCTAGCGGGGTCGCACGCTGGGTAGCTTGCGGAGTGAAAGGGCTGGGGGCCACTGTGGGGCGGCTTGAGGGCAGGCGGCTGTGTGTCAGCCACGCTCCGAGCAGCCCCATTACTACCAGAACAGCCCACGGTGCCCGCCAACCGAAGCTCTCGATCAGTAGACCAGATACCGGCACCCCGAGGAGCCAGGCAGCAGACCACGAAAGCTCGACCAACCCGATTGCTCGTCCCCGTTTCTGATAGGGCACTGCATCGCCAATGTAGGCGTACACGGCCGGGTCGTAGAGCACTTTGGCCAGGCCATAAAGGCCAAATGCGATGGCGGCAGCGGCGAGCGTACCCATGCCTGCCAACAGAAGGCTGGCAAGTGTAGAGATCAGAAGCGCAGCCTCCATCGTGCGGCGGCGGCCGTACCGGTCTGCCGCGACGCCAAAGATGGGTGCCATCAATCCGGTCACTACCCGGAGCGTGACAAGGCCGCCGGCTGCCTGCAGGGAAATGCCGAGACCGCGGGCGATGCTCGGCAGGAAGGGATAGATGATTCGGTGTGCAGAGTTGAGTGCCGTCCGGGCCACAAAGATGATCAGGAGGCGTTCCCTGAATCCCTGTGTGGATTGCACATCACCTGTCCTATGGGGCTGCTGACCTGTAGTAGATGCCATATTCCCGTGACCCATTAGGGATGCCGAAGGTGTTCTCCGTGGGCGTCTCAGTCTGTACGTTGTGGTATCCCAGAATCGGATTGCAGCAGGAGGTGCGTATCGCACAGAGACTGGACAAAGCGGAGCAACTGCTGGTGTTAGGGTTGGACCACCTTTCGATTTAGCTTGGGACCTGGAAGAGGGAGAACCTGCATGCCCCGGTTATCCTCGATGTGAACTGTGTTGGTGTGGCGGCCAGTAGTTCCGGAGTTACGTTGGAACAGAGGCGGCCCTCAGTCGAAAGCCGCGGGCCGGTTCGGGTCGTTCAGGTGGGCCAGCACCTCCGTCAGGTGTCGCTCGTTGGGGCGGGTGTAGGACAGGGGGGGGCAGATCGTCAAAAGGAGAAAAGCCGACGGCCGCGGTCTCGTAACTGGGACGAGCCTGGCCGCCGGTGATCTCGCACAGAAAGATGATCTTGTAGGCATGGTAGAACTCCAGCGGTAGGCCGTCGCGGTTGGCGTCGTATACGCCGACGACCTTTCGAGGGATGACGCGGAAGCCACTTTCCTCCCACACCTCGCGTGTGACCATCTCGGAGGGGAAATCCCCGACGTCCGCCCAACCCCCGGGCATGCACCAGTGCATGTCAACACGTTCCTGGACAAGGAGGATCTCTCCTTCGCGGACCACGGCTCCCCGAACGTCCACCTTCGGGGTTGCGTAGCCGGGCTGCGCCTGAAAACTCGCGAGCACTGGTCCTGCTGTCAACCCTGTGTGGCTCTGAACGATCTCGGCCGCGATCTCCATCAGCCGCTGGTAGCGCTGACTGTCATAGTCGTTGTCACTATGCGTTAGTCCGGTTTGGCCGACCGCCTGGATCTCCCTGGCCCACTCAAGCCAGCGCGGCACGCAGCTATCCACCATCGATCAACCTCTTGCTTCGAGGAGAGCCGTTTCCCCGTCATAGAGCTCCGCGAAACGGCGTCCGTCGTCCGCCGTGCCAATGCCAGCCCCATAGTGCATCGGTACGACGATCTGGGGCTGCAGTGTTCGTGCCGCCCCCACGGCCTCTTCGAACGTCATCACGTACGTGCCACTCACCGGCAGGAGCGCTACGTCGCAGTCGATGTCCGCCATCTCGGGAATGTGGTCCGTGTCCCCCGCAAAGTAGAGGCGCACTCCCTCCACGGTGATGACGTAACCAACCATGTCGGCCTCGCGAGGGTGAAAGGGTATACCCGGCGAGCGGAACTTGTTGATGTTGTAGGCTCGCACGGTCTCGACGTCAACCCCGGCCACGACCACACGCTCTCCGGGAGTGACCGCCTGCGCGCCAGGGAGTTTCGTCGCAGCACTGGTGCTGGCCAGCACCACAGTGTCCGGCCCGCTGACGCTTTTCACGTCGTCAGGGGAGCAGTGGTCATGGTGCTCATGGCTTATCAGCACCAGGTCCGCCACAGGCAGGCGCTGCCCTTCAACGGGGGACAGCTTCCATGGATCAAAGTAGATCACCGGCGGCCCATCAAGGCGGAAACTGTCGTGGCCCAGCCAGTGCAACTTGCCAATCAGTTCCTTCGCACTCACTTTCTCCCTCCTCTGGATACTGGCCAAAGGGGCATCCCCTCTGCCCAGTATACAACAACCCCTCAGGGATTGACAGCCGACGGGGCTTGCTGGTTGCGAGTTGAGACGAGCATCAAGGTGGCGAAAACGCCCATTGCCATGATTAGATCGACTGCGATGACCACCATTGTGCTCTGTGGCCCAATAGACTCGAATAGCTGCCCGATCAGCCAGGGTAGGATCATGGCACCCATGCTAGCACCGACGAGAAACCAGCCGGTTGTCCGGCCGGTGATGGTCATGTGGCGCTCGGCCAGGGTCAGCGCAGTGGGAAAGATGGAGGCCATGAAGAAACCAAGACCAATCGTGCCCACCCAGGTTGCCGTCGACGAATTCGGCCACAGGAGCAATATGCCAGCGCTGGCGAGACAGCCCGTCAAATCGCCGAACAGGACCCATCGTGGGCGAACCCGAGTGGCGATGGGAATGGCCAGCAGGCGGCCCACGGTCAGTGCACCCCAGAAAGCCGAGGTCAAATAGGCGGCGATCATCTCGCTGCTCACGTCCAGCGCCAAGGCATAGGTGAAGATCCAGCCGCCAAAGCTGGCCTCGGCACCAACGTAGAGGAACAGGAGCAGCGCGATCAAGGCGATCAGCAGGCGCTCGCGGGGTTCACACCTCGGCGGAGCTGCTGATCTACGATCCACTGATTCATCCAAGGAGGTAGCTTGACCCCTGGGACTGGACAAGCGGAGCAGCCAGGCTGCCGTGGGCAACAGCAGCAAGGCTAGTGTCCAATAGGCCCAGACAATGTCGCCGCTCACCAGCACGGCCTGGGCAATGATGACCGGAGACAAAAAGGCACCGAGCCCAAAGAAGAAGTGTAGGCCATTCATTAAGGGACCCACGCCATGGCCATGCACCCAGACCAGCAGCGTGTTGCCCCCTACGTCTACTGCGCCCTCGGCCATGCCCAGAATCAGCAAGACCGCAGCCAGCAACCATAGCATCGGTATCAGAGGGACCCAGGCCAGCATCAGGGCCATGATGATGAGGCCTGCGGCCATAAGTGGGTGGCCTGCCACGCGATCATACAGTCGCCCACTCTGGAACGACCCAATCAGATACCCCAGCGAGAGGGCTATGAACAGGATACTGATCTCGCTCAGGTCGGTCTGGGTATGTTCCGCAAGGCTCGGCAGCGTGGGTCCCAAGGCAGCCGTTGCCAGTCCCAGGGCAAAAAAGGCGGCATAATAGCCAACGGTCTTGGCTCTCTGCCCGGTCGGTAGGAGGTGCATGCTGTGTGTGGCCTCGGTCGCAGTTCTACTCAGAAGTTAGGTCGTGCACTGCCGCCAGCCGACGCTTGGGAGTTGGCTTTGATGGTCAGCATGAGGCAGGCCATGCCCAGGTGATGCTCAATGATATCTGCAGCCGCCTGTTGGTCGGCCTCGCTGCGAGCGACGAACTGGGCCGCGCCGTCGCCCTGGGAGCCCACTCCCTTGCCGCCCCAGATGTGGGGCGTGAGAGGCTCATGGTTCAGGACCTGGTGCAGCACCGGAGCTGCCAGTTCCTCTGGACAAGCCGGAACGGCATAGCGGTCAAAGTGCACCTGTGCCTCGACCATCAGCGACCCGAGCCGCTGCGCATCTCCGGCCTGCAGAGCTTCGACGGCATTGCCCACAATCCGCCGGTTGACCGGTCCCAACAGTTTCTGCACACCTTGATCGGTCTGGTTTTGGGCGAATGGATAGCAGCAATTCAGCCGTCTGAGGATTTCCAGTGTGTCCTTTCCCGCACTCAAGTCCGCGATCACAAGGTGCAGGTTCTGGGCAACGCTGAGTTCGGTTGTTTCCAGCCGCTCGCCGTCAAAGATCATCAGCACCGGCGTGTTGCCAAAAGCACAGCCTTGATCCATGCGGCCACAGCATGAGGGCGTTGTGATCTCGCCCTGGTACGCCAGTTCCATTTCTTCCCGGGTCGTCAGCCCCAGGCCGTAGGTGCGGTTGAAGGCTCGGACCGCCAACACGCTGATGGCCGCACTGGAAGAAAGCCCCTTCTTGATCGGAAGATCGGTTTTGTAGTTGTTGATCACCAGACCCTGTACGGGATAGTGGGCCTGGACCTGATAGGCTGCGCCGGCGATGTAACTCCAAAACCCACCGTGTTGTGCTGTTTCCAGCAGCGCCTTGGGCTTCATCGGTATCTCGCAGGGACCACGTCTCCTGCCGTCTGGCATGGTGGCCGTCAGCATCAGCGCGGAAGGATGCGGCGTGACCTTGGCATAGATGCCATGGTCCGTTCCGCAGATCAGCGTAAGACCCTTCTCAAGGGTTGTGTTGGTGCGCCGGTATCCCCCGGCCCAATCAGAATGCTCCCCGAACAGGCAGATGCGCCCAGGGACAAAGAGCCTCAACATCGCTACCTCACTCGCTTAGGTTGGACGGGCGCGCTCATACTGGCGGGGCCATGGGATCTCGTAGCCCAGCGTGTGGGCGGCGTCCAGAGGCCAGTACGGGTGGCGCAGCAGTTCACGGCCCAGGACAACGAGGTCGGCACGGCCATTGCGGACGATTTCGTCAGCGAGTTCTGGTGTGGTGATGAGCCCGACAGCTGCCGTCGCGACCTGGGCCTCGCAGCGGATCTTTTCGGCAAAGGGCACCTGGTACCCGGGGCCAATCCCCGGTGGAGCGGCCGCCACCGCACCACCGGAGGAACAGTCGATCAGGTCCACACCCAGCGCTTGCAGCTCGCGGGCCACGAAGACGATGTCGTCTGGTGTCAGCCCACCCTCGGCCCAGTCCGTGGCGGAAACGCGGACAAGGAGGGGCTTGTCCTGCGGCCAGACGTGGCGGACGGCCTCGGTCACGCGCAGTAGAAAGCGCATCCGATGGGCAAGGGAGCCTCCATAGTCGTCGGTGCGGTGATTGGATAGGGGCGACAGGAACTGGTGGTTCAGATAGCCATGGGCTGCGTGGATCTCGATCAGGTCAAACCCGGCAGCCTCAGCGCGTGTGGCTGCGGCCTGCCAGGCGGCGATGACCTGATCGATCTGGAACGCATCCAGTTCGAGGGGCGTGCACCACTCATCGTCGAAGGGCAGGGCGCTGGGCGCGACCGGCAGCTCGGGGCCATAGCCCTTCTTGGCGCTCCACGCTTTGCGTCCCGCGTGGGCGAGTTGGATGCCGATGGCCGCGCTTTCCTGCTGGACCAGCCGAACCATGCGTGCCAGTGGCTCGACCTGGTTGTCGTCCCACAGGCCAAGATCGTGCCCGCTGATGCGGCCACGCGGTTCGACGGCGGTAGCTTCCGTGAGCAACAGACCAGCCCCTCCCACAGCGCGAGCCATGTAGTGGCACACGTGCCAGTCGGTAGGAAGGCCATCATCGGTAGCGCAATAGGTGCACATTGGTGACATAACGACGCGATTGCGCAGGGTTAGTCCTCGTAGGGTCAGGCTTGAGAATAGGTGGTTCATTGCCCCAACCTCCTAGCGTTTGATCAGGTCTGGTCCAACGGCAGCGTAGCTACCCCCGCCATGAACTGGCGTTTGCCGCCCCGGGAGGGGTGCCGTATGTAAGGTGCCTCTATGCCGATGGCGGCCAGCGCTCTCTGCGCCACGCGCCCGACGGCATAGGGCTGTGCAAGTGGGAACAGGGAAACCAGATAACGCAGCACCTCGAGCCCGTCATGCACATCACGGCCTGGAGGCCGGTTGGACAGCGGGCCCGACTTGCCCAAGGGATGCCAGGGGAAGGCGTTCCAAAGCAGGCAGTCCTTGCGGTCCCCCAGGGCTTCCCATACGATCTTTGCCGAACGCTCCGCCCAGGGAACCTCAGCTGTGCTGCTGCGGTCCAGATCTTTGCCAACCGTCCAGTCCAATTGTTGGGAGCCCGCCCACTGGATCTCCGAAGTGAAGGGAATGCCTGAGAAGCGGCAACCGGCGTAGCCGGCCGCCTCGCCCACCAACACGAACCGAGCGCTGGCAAAGGTCTCCAGGTAGCAACGCAGGTTCTCGCAGCGCACCGCCGCGCCGCATGGGCGATCGAGTTCTGGGTGGATCTCCCGATACTGGTTGAAGGTGTTGCCGCTGGCAGGGTACGCGGTCAGCAGCTCGAATAGTCGGTCACAGTTCACGCTTTATGCCTCAGGTTGTGTTCGGTCTGTTCAAACCTGCGTCGTGGACGGGGCCATGCGCCCAATGGTGCCGCGTCGCCGGACATAGCTAATGCCTCGATCAGCCTCGCCAGCGGTTTCTGCTGATGGCTGAGCTTCTGGCGCAGCTTGCGCTGAAAAGGAAAGCGAGTGGGTGAGTGAGTCTCAAGCTCCCGAAGGTAGCTTTGGCTGTATAGTCTCGCGGCATGGCCGGCTGCCTCGATGAGGAGCAGGAGAGCGCTTCGTTTCATGAGCTCCTTGAGGGGGTCCAAGCCGGGTGCGTCGAAAGCATTCAGGCACTCCAACACTTTGGCACCAAAAGCCAAGGTACGGTTCGTGAGTCCATCGAGGGGCCAACGTTCAGCAGTCTGGGAAAAAACGGTGGACAGACCGGCTTTGCGGTCCTGCTGGACATCTTGCAGATCGTCGACAAGCTGCAAAAGCGCTCCAAAGCCAAACATGAATTCCCTCTCGGCTCTGCAAAGGATGCCAGCGACGAGGTAGCCGGCAGCGAGGACTGAGGCTCCACCCTTCTCAATGCTGATCCCAAGAACGTCGATCTCATGCGTCGAAGCATCCTGGCACAGCAATGCAAGGCTCTTGCACTGTGCACGATGGATAGCCAACAGGCCCTCGAAGACTTGAGGGAAGTGCACGCGGTCAAACTGGTCCTCGATCATGCCCACCAGCTTCCAGATGGTCTGCTCGTGGGCGTTGGTGGGGGCTATGTCCTCTCCTGCCAACCGTCGCGTGAGGCGTTCGTTGAAAGCCGCCTTGGTCTCCGTGGGGATCGTGAGATCGTCGAGATAGTTGTCAGAGTATGGGTAGATCATGCAGTAGGCAAAGATGGCGGGTGTGAGCTGCACTGGCTGGCCCAGAAGTAGTTGTAGACCATACATCGACCAGGCGCCTCGACTGGCCTGAAAGATGCTGGCGTTGCTGATTGTGGGGTCAAATCCTCGCGCCATTTGGGCGAACTCGATGGCGGCTTGAGGGAGACTGGATGACAACAGGACATCCATGTGGCGTTTTTCCAAGTCCAGAGCAGGTCCGGCCGAGTCCTCAAAGGCCGATAGGATGAGTTCCCTAGTGTTCTGGCGCTGCAATTCGGTGCGGGGTGGGTGCCGGAGTTCGGAGGTCAGGGTGTCCACGAAGCGCTGGAGGTCTTTCTCGCGGGTCCGCTGTTCCCTCCGGGTGTAAGTGGGCATCGTAGGCAGCACGTCGGCGTCGCTTTCCCACCAGAGGAGCGCGTGCTGTTGCACCAGTTCCTCCACCAACTGGGACATGGCCAGATCTTGAGCAGGGTGGGGCGCCTTGCTGTTGTTGGAATCTGTCATGGCGGCTACCTGCCCAAGAGCTCCACGAAGTGGAGAACTGTTTCGATCCCTCTGTAGAAGTTGGGCAAGTGGAGCTTTTCGTTGGGGGAGTGCAGCCGGTCGTCGGGAAGCCCGAAGCCCATCAAGATCGTTTCAATCCCCAGGATCCTGGAGAGTGTGGCGACGACGGGAATCGAGCCGCCCGTGCGGACAAAGACGGGCTCCCGACCAAAGGCTTTGGTGTAAGCTCCAAACGCGGCCCTCATCGCCGGACTGTCACGGCGTACGATGGCGCCCTCGCCGCCGTGCAGGGCACGCACCTTCACGTCCACGGTCGATGGCGCGATCTGGACCAGATAATCCTGGATCAGTCGTGCAATCTCTGACGGTTCTTGGTCCGGTACTAATCGCATGGAGATCTTGGCGAATGCCTTGCTGGGTAGGACGGTCTTGGCACCGGGTTGGGTGTACCCTCCCCAGATGCCGTTGACGTCCAAGGTAGGTCGAGCCGTGGTCCGCTCGACGATAGTGTACGCTCCCTCACCCCAATCGCTCCTTACGCCCGCTTCCTGGAGCCACGTGTCGCGCTCGAAGGGGATCTCGGCCATTTCTGCGCGCTCATCAAGGCTCAGTTCCCGCACGTCATCATAGAAGCCGGGAATGGCGATGTGTCCGGTGGAAGCGCCAGGACCTCCGGTCTCGTCGTGCAGCCTGGCGATCATCGCACAGAGGGCGTTGATCGGATTATGCACTGCACCCCCATAAGTGCCGGAGTGCAGGTCATGATCGGGGCCGGTCACTTCAACCTCGACGTAGGCCAGGCCGCGCAGAGCATAGACAATGGAGGGCACTCCTTTGCCCAGAATGTGGGTATCGGAAATCACCGCCACGTCGGCGCGCAACAGGTCCGCGTGGTCGCGGATAAAGGGCTCGAGGCTGGGGCTGCCAGACTCCTCCTCACCCTCAAAGATACACTTGATGTTGATTGGCAGCGCGCCCGCTGTCTCGCCAAGTGCCTCCGCCGCCTTGACGTGGACATACAACTGTCCTTTGTCATCCGAAGCCCCTCGGGCAAAGATATCGTCGCCGACGATGGTGGGCTCGAAAGGTGGAGTGTGCCACAATTCCAGCGGATCGGGCGGCTGTACGTCATAGTGGCCGTAGATCAGTACCGTAGGGGCCTCAGATCCAGCCGCCAGCCATTCAGCGTGGACCACAGGATGACCCACTGTGGCCATAACCTCCGCTTTTGGGAACCCAGCCGCGAGCAGTTTGTCCCGAAGCCAGATTGCCGCGTGCCCGATGTCCGCTTCATGGGCCGGCTGGGTACTGATGCTGGGGATGCTCAGAAACTCTATCAGCTCTTCAAGAAACCGATGGCGATTCGCCTTCGCGTACTCGATAGCCTTCATGGTTGGTCCTTACCTCCCCATCTCCTATGCGTCGCGCCCATTCGCGGAGTCACTGAATGCTGTCAGTCTCGGCGATCTCGGCAAGGGCAAACCTCGCTTGCACGGCACGCCCGATCTTGGTTTGCAGACTGCTGGAGCCGAGCCGGTCCCGGTCTGCGAGAGCGGGGTGGAGAATAGCACGGAGTGGGGCTCTTGTGAATCCTCTCAGTGTGCTATTGGCTGCGGCGGATGGCGGCCATCCGATTGGCGATGACTCCCGCTATCGCCCCTGCGCCGATCCCGTTATCGATGTTGACCACTGCCATCCCGGGCGCGCAGGTCTGCAGCATTGACAACAACGCCGCTTCGCCCTGACCCCCTAGCCCGTAACCCACCGAGGTTGGCAGTCCGATGACGGGTACGTCCACCAGCCCGGAGACGACAGAAGGCAGGGCTCCATCCATGCCGGCAGCGACGATGAGCACGTCCACCAGGGCCTCGTCCAGCAGGAAGTGCAGTGGCTCCCACAGGCGGTGGATGCCGGCCACTCCTACGTCATAGACGGAGTGTACCTGGCAGCCCATCTCGCGGCACAGGAGGGCGGCTTCCTCGGCCCAGGGGATGTCGGAAGTACCGGCGGTGATCACGCCCACACGCCCGCTGGTCTGGGGTGGCTGTGTGCCTGGGCGACGTAGGACCGCAGCTCGGGGAGCAGGCAGCCATTCCAATTCTGCCTCATCCTCGAACTCGGTCCGCAAGCGGGACTCTAGCTCTGGTGGAACGCGGCTGAGGATGGCCCGGCTGGTATTCTCCAGGAATCGCCGGGCAATCTCCAAGGACTGCTCGACCGTCTTCCGTTCGGCGATGATGACTTCGGGCACTCCTTTGCGTGCCTGGCGGCCAAAGTCAGGACGGGCGGCGTCAGCGTTAGTGTTCAGGTTCAAGGTCATCATTCAGACTCCCCATTCGGTAGCCGGTGAGGTCAAGTGTGACATAACGGTAGCCCAGGGCTTGCAACCGCTCGATGGCGACGGCACGGGCCTCAGGCTGGGCCAGCTGGGCGATCTTTTCTGCTGGCACCTCCAGACGGGCCACCGGGTAGTGGTCGCGGACGCGGAGTTGGCGCAGGTCCCAGGCGCGGCGCAGGGCCTCCTCGGCAGCCTCGACACGGGCGAGTGCCTCAGCGGTGAGGGGCGTGCCGTAGGGGAATCGGCTGGCCAGACAGGCGTTGGCTGGCCGATCCCAGCTGGCGAGGCCGCGCTCCCTGGACAGGGTGCGCACGTTTGCCTTGGTCAGACCCGCTTCGCGGAGGGGTGCTCGCACTCCCAACTCCTCTGCGGCGCGGCTGCCGGGGCGGTAGTCGCTGGCATCGTCGGCATTTTCGCCGTGGACCAGATGGGCCAGCCCTTCGGCGCGGGCCACGTCCAGCAAGGCAGTGAAGCGAGAAAGTTTGCAGTGGTAGCAGCGGGCGGGGGAATTGGCGACTATGGCTGGGTTGGCCAGGTCTTCGCTGGGTAGCACGCGGTGGCGGGCTCCCAGTTGAGCGGCCAGGGCCCGAGCCTCGGCCAGCTCGGCGCGGGGCGATAGGGGGGAATCGGCGGTCAGGGCCAGCACCCGATCGGCGCCGAGCACGTCAAGGCACACAGCCAGCAGGTAGCCGCTATCGGTACCGCCAGAATACGCCACGGCCGTGCTGCTCAGCTCAGCGACGATCTCGCGCAGCCGTGCAGCCCTGGTCCGCAAGGGATCAGCAGCCGGCTCTGTGTTGGGCTTGGTCTTTGACGGTTCTGTGCCGATGCTTGATTTCCTGGACTAGTTCTCGAATGGTGAGGCTGCCAAGCCGCTGGTTGCATTGTACCGTGTGGTGTATATGGCCTACTTCAAACAACTGCAAGCGCCCCATAGACCTACGCGCCCCGAATCCTGACACGTGGTTCCTTCTACTATGCCTGGTTGCGTTGAGTATACAGGACCTTAGTTGATAAGTCAAGCGTGGTGCATGTGCCTTCTCCGCCACTGCAAGCGGCCAGGCGCAGAATAGCCAGCGCCAGGACGGTAAACAGGGTCCAGACTGCGTGCTTGTTCATGGGAAGTGCTTCTCCGTTTCCTCTCCGTTTTGTTCGGTGAGATTAGTTCGCCCGTCAACAAAGCAGCAAGCACTGATGTGCATCATGCGTCTGACTGCAAAGCACGCCCAAGGCCGTAGCCCGGGGCGCGGACACCATTGTACGCGGGAGACTGTGGTCCCGTAGACCGTGGTCCGGCTCGGATTTGTGGCGGAAACTACACCACAGAAGGAAAGCGGCAGCAAGTCATACGGCGCTGGCGGGGGTGCGGCCGCAGAAGAAGCAACGAATGAAAACTCTTGACAGAATGCCCAACAGCGGTTACAATGCGGGCTACCTAGCCAGACGAACCGGAGGCCGAGCA
>CBDUWJ010000036.1:0-12009 GCA_965370895.1 uncultured Anaerolineae bacterium
TTCCATGGACGGCAGATCCTGTACCTGGTAGGGCACGCTGCCTTTGACACGACGTGCTGCGGTGCGGGTGGCTGCGCCTACGCACTGGTGCCAGGCTTTGTCCTGCAGTGGCAATACACAACGAATGAAGACGGCCTGGTCACGTCACTGGTGGAGCCCATCCGTGACAAAAGCGTCCAGGAGCAGTTGCAACGCTTGATCGAGCAGAAAGAGGTGGTTGGCCAGGTCAGTTTCTGGGGAGGCGCGTGGCTGGATGAGCCGGAGCCCGCTGGGCTGCTCGACCTGCCGCTGGCACTGCGCGATCTCTGATGGGCGGCGATGCACAGACCGTGGCCATGATGGTCTGGGAGAATGCCTTTCGTTGATGACTATCGACCCGTCGGGCAATGGGCCCGACCTATGCCGAAGAAAGGGAGGAACGGTCATGGAAAAGCCCTGGTTCAAGCATTACGATGAAGGTGTGCCGAAAACAATCGAATATCCGCCTGTCCCCCTGGCTCAACTCCTGAGGGACGCAGCCGCCAAGCACCCTGAGCACCCGGCCATAATCTTTGGCGCGATGGCCGGCTCGCGGTTGATGGACGCCAAACTCACCTACAGCCAACTCGATGACGCAGTCAACCGCTTTGCCGCCGGCCTGCAGGGGATGGGTGTGGACAAGGGCGACCGGGTGGCCATCATGCTGCCCAACTGCCCGCAGTTCGTGATCGCCGCCTACGCCACCTGGCGCATCGGCGGCATCGTCGTCTGCTGCAACCCGCTGTACGTTGCCCGCGAAATCGAGCACCTGGCCCGCGACTCTGGCGCGGAGACGTTCGTGGTGATGAGCCAATTCTACGGGCGGGTCAAGGGGATCCGGGCGAATACGGGCCTGAAGCGCGTCATCGTCACCAACATCAAGGAGTACTTCCCCAGCGTGCTAAGGCTGCTGTTCACCGTGGCCAAGGAGAAGAAGGAGGGCCACAAGGTGGACATCTCCGGCGACGCTGGTACGTTCTGGTTCCAGGATGTCATGCGGAATGCCCCGGCCAAGCCCTCGCGAATCGAGATCGGCCCGGAAGAGGTCTCCACGCTGATTTACACCGGCGGCACCACAGGCGGTCCCAAGGGCGCGCAGCTCACACACCGCAACCTGGTATCCAATGCCGTCGTCCTCAAGATCTGGTCGAAGAGCAAGGAGGCTGAAGACGTGATGCTCTCCGTCATGCCCTACTTCCACGTCTACGGGCTGACGGCGGGGATGAACGTCTGCGTCGCCAACGCTCTGACTATGGTCCAGATCCCCAATCCGCGCGACATGGTGCATGTTCTCAAGTCGATCGAAACGCACCATGCCACCTACTATCCAGGCGTGCCAACCATGTTCATCGGCTTTCTCAACTTCCCGGACCGGGACCAGTATGACGTGTCATCACTGCGCTTTGCGGTCAGTGCCGCCGCCCCGCTGCCCCCGGAGGTGCAACAGCAGTTCCAGACGGTCACCGGCGGCAAGATGGTCGAGGCCTACGGCCTGACGGAGACCAGTCCGGCCGCGACGATGGATCCCATTGACAGTCCCAGGGCGCACTCCCTCGGCGTGCCCGTGCCCGACACGGACCTCAAGATTGTGGACACCGAGACGGGCACTCTGGAGCTGCCCGTGGGCGAGGTCGGCGAGATCATCATCAAGGGGCCGCAGGTCATGAAGGGCTATTGGAACCTGCCCACCGAGACGGCCAACGCGCTGCGCACCGGCCCCGACGGCCAGTCCGACTGGTTCTACAGCGGCGACATCGGCTTTGTCGACGAGGACGGCTACTTTCACATCGCCGATCGCAAGAAGGACATGATCATTGCTGGCGGCTACAACATCTACCCCGCTGAGGTCGAAGCGGTGCTGTTCGAGCATCCCAAGGTAGAGGAGGCGGCGGTCATCGGCGTGCCGGACGAGTACCGGGGCGAGAGCGTCAAGGCCTTCGTCGTGCTCAAGGAGGGTGAGACCGCCACGGAGGAGGAGATCATCGACTTTTGCAAGGAGCGGATGGCCGCTTACCGGGTGCCACGCTCCATCGAGTTCCGCGACGATCTGCCCAAGTCGATGGTCGGCAAGGTGCTGCGGCGGGAGCTACGTGAGGAAGAAGCGGGAACGTGAGGACGTGCCAAGACGTGAAGGCGTGAAACGTGAATCCCGAATCACGAATCGCGGTTCAGAGCTCACGTTTCACGCGTCACGCAGCATCGGGGCACCTTGACACTCCATGCGCGATGATGCATAATGCAATGTGTATCAGCGGCGAAGGAGGTGTTGGCGTGGCACAGATGATCCGCAAGCAGGTATACCTTGAACCTCGGCAGGATGCGGTCCTCAAGTACCCAGCATTCTCAGCGAGGATTTCAACACCGGAGCTGTTATCGAAGGCGTGCGCTTTGTGAATCCTTTCGCCGTAAACTTCGACCTGGACGCCTAGTTGCCTGAGTAGCGTCAAGAGATGAGGACGTGATGCGCGAAGCGTGAAGCGTGAGTTCACGAATCCCGAATCCCGAATCACGTATCACCTTGAGAAAGGAGTCCCATGACAGGACACTACGACGTGATCGTCATCGGTGCAGGGTTGGGCGGGCTATCGGCGGCGACGATGCTGGCCCATGAAGGCCTGGGCGTGCTGCTCCTGGAGCGGCACAACGTGCCCGGTGGCTACGCCACCAGCTTTGTCCGCGGCCGCTACGAGTTCGAGGTGGCCCTGCACGAGCTGTCGGGAATTGGCCCGCCGGACCACCGTGGCAACGTCTACCAGTCCTTGGACTACCTGGGCATAGCCGACAAGGTCGAGTTCCTGTACGTGCCCAATCTCTACAGGGCCGTCTTCCCTGACCTCGATATCACCCTACCCGTGGGTCGGGAGGCTTTCGAGGCAAGGCTGGCGGAGGTTTTTCCCCACGAGGCCGAGGGCATCCGCCGGTTCATGGAGCGCGTTTTCAACTTCGGTCGCGATTACTCCAGGTTCCTCAGACAGCGCCGCAAGGTGCACCCGGCGACCATACCCTTTCGTTTTCCCCATTTCATCCGCTACCTGCCCACCACCTGGGGTCAGGTCTTGGACCGCGACGTGACAGATCTCCGTGCCCGGGCGGTGCTGTCCCAGTACTGGGGCTACGTCGGTCTGCCGCCGTCCCAGATATCGTTTGTATACATGGCCAGCACGCTGGCGGCCTATGTCAGGCGCGGAGCAGCTTTTCCCAAGGGTCGTTCACAGGCTCTGTCCAACGCTTTTCTGGACAGGCTGGACGAACTGGGCGGCGAGGTACGCATGAATTGCGGCGTGCGGCAGATCAGGACCTCGAACGGGCGCGTTGCTGGCGTGGTCACGGATGAGGGTAGGGAGATCGGCGCTGACTGGATCGTCTCCAATGCCGACCCGGTTACCACGTGCCGTGACCTGATCGGTCAGGACAAGGTTCCGTCGGCGTTCTTCACCGGACTACAATCCAGCCAGATAGCCGCGTCCACGATCAACGTCTATCTGGGCGTGGCCTGTCCCCCCGAGCGGTTGAACCTCACCGAACACGAGGTCTTTCTTAACGTTGACTATGACTTTGACCGGCACCACGAGCGGGGGAAGGCTGTGGCGCCGCCAGAGGCGATAGCAATCACCTGCTACAACGCAGTCTATCCCGACATTTCGCCGCCGGGTACGTCGATGGTCGTGTTGACAGCGCTGGCCTACGGCGAACCCTGGTACAAAGTTCCGCCCGATCAGTACGTGGAGACCAAGACCCACATCGGCGATGCTATGATCGAGATGGCTGAGCGGGTTGCGCCTGGCCTGCGCGCGCACGCCGAGGTGGTGGAAGTATCCACGCCTCTGACCAACATGCGCTACGCCGGCGCGATGGGCGGCAGCATCTATGGCTTTAGCCAGCCACCCCGGGACAATATGGTGTGGCGCATGGACTATAGGGGACCGGTGGACGGGCTCTATTTTGCTGGCGCCTGGACCCAACCCGGTGGCGGCTTTGAGCCGACCATGATGTCGGGACTGAGAGTGGGACGAGCTATCTCCTACCGGGTCAAGAAGACGAGCGGAGGGGCGTAACATGGAGATTCTCTACTGGATGCAGGACCTCCGTGAGTACCTGCGCGTATCGCGGCGGCGAAAGGCGCTGCGCCAACCGGGACGGGGCTCTGACTATACCGCGGACAGCGATACCGTTCAACGCGTCGTCTCCCGGCTTCATCCGAAGCGGATGCGGTTGCGCGTCACCGAGGTCATCCAGGCGACGCCCACGGCCAAGACCTTTCGACTGGTGCGGATTGACGGCCCGCTGCCACCTTTCCGGTCGGGTCAGTACGTCAACGTCTTTGTGGACGTGGATGGGGTGTTGACCAGCCGGCCCTATAGCATCGCCTCGCCACCTCGCCTCAGCGCCTCCCGCCGGCCGGGGGCGGGAACGGAGGGGGGCGACGTCCTGGAGCTGACGGTGCGGGACAAGCCGGGCGGCTTTGTCGCGCCGTATCTGCTCAACCAGGTGCGGGTCGGCGACGAACTGGAGACCACCGGTCCTGCCGGCAGCTTCTATCACGAACCGCTCATCGACGGGGAGGAGCTGGTCTTCCTGGCCGGGGGCAGCGGCATCACCCCATTTGTGAGCATCATCCGCGACGCCCTTCAGCGCGCCCGCCCGCTAGAGATGCACCTGTTGTACGGTTGCCGCGTGCCAGACGACGTAATCTATGGTGAGGAACTGGCCAGGCTCGCTGCGGATAACCCCAATCTTGATTACTCGCTGGTGATCTCCGAACCGGCACCCGGCTACGAAGGCCTGACCGGCTTTCTGAGCGCCGACCTCATCCGTGAGCAGGTCGGCGACCTGACAGGCAAGACGTTCTACATCTGCGGTCCCAACGTGATGTACGACTTTTGCCTGGCGGCCCTGACCGAGCTGGGCGTGCCCGGCCACAAGATCAAGCGGGAGCTCTACGGCCCGCCCGACGACGTGACCACAGAACCTGGTTGGCCGGAAGGTCTCTCCGGGGATACCATCTTTGACGTGGAGGTGCAAGCCTCCAGTTTGGAGGGCAGTGAGACCATCCGCGCCATGGCCGGCGAGCCGTTGTTGAACTCGCTGGAGCGCTACGGCATCGTCGTGCCGGCCGTCTGTCGTGCCGGGGAGTGCAGCGCTTGCCGTACTCGTCTGCTTTCGGGTCACGTGTTCCAGCCGTCCTATACCGGGCTGCGGGAGTCGGACCGGCAGCACGGCTACATCCACGCCTGCGTGAGTTATCCGCTGGAAGATCTGCATATCCGCATTTGAAACAAAGGCCTCACCGCGCATCCTGCGACGGAGCTTGCATGAATATCAAGCCCTTTCATACTGAGCGTTTCTTCGCCGATCACGAATTCAGCGCGCCCTACATCCTGTGTGCCTCCGACTGCGAGTCAGTTACAGTGGACGAACTGCTTCGACTGGCGGGGGCCTATTGGGCCTCACTGGGCGAACTGCGCCTGGCCTACACCGAATCGCAGGGTGCGCCGGCGTTACGTGAGCGCATCGCTGGCATGTATACCCGGCTGGGCGCCGAACAGGTGATTGGTCTGGGAGCACCAGCGGAAGGTATCTTTGTTTGCATGCACGCCCTGTTGGAGCGGGACGACGAGGTGGTCGTGCTGGCGCCCTGCTACGATTCGCTGCTCAATGTGGCAGAGTATCTCGGCTGTCGAGTCGCTCGTTGGTTCCTCGTTGAACCTGACCCGCCACCGGATGGTCCTGGCGGTTGGCAACTTGACCTGGAAGCGCTGCAGAGGCTGGTCACCCTGCGGACCAAACTGGTCATTGTCAACTTTCCGCACAATCCCACTGGCTATCTGCCCAGTCATGACGAGTGGCACGCCCTCATCCAGATCGTAAAGCGGGCGGGTGCGTGGCTCTTTTCGGACGAGATGTTCCGGGGGCTGGAGTACGATCCGCTTGCGCGCCTCCCCTCTGGCTGTGAGCTGTACGAACGGGCCATCACCCTCGGAGGGCTGTCCAAGACATATGGCCTGCCCGGTCTGCGCACCGGCTGGTTGGCGCTGCAGGATGGATCGCTGCGCGATCGGATTCTGGGGTGGAAGGACTATACGACCCTCTGCGCCAGTGCACCCAGCGAGGTTCTGGCTCAGATCGCGCTCCAGGCCGGTGAAGCGCTAGCCGAGCGGAGCCGGAGGATCATCCAGGACAACCTGGGGTTGGCGGAGCCGTTCTTCGCCCGGTGGGGCAGCGTCTTCCGCTGGAACCGGCCCATGGCCGGCTCGGTGGCCCTCGCCGGGCTGCGTTACGGATCGGCGCGGGATTTCTGTGACCGGCTGGTGGCTGAACAGGGGGTACTTTTGCTGCCCAGCACTGGCCTGGGGTTTGGCGATGGCCACGTTCGCTTCGGTTTCGGGCGGCTCAGCTTCCCCGAGGCCCTGGAACAACTGGATCTCTATATGGCGCGGCGACATGCGCCCGCAGTTGCTCCATCTTGAACACAGGCGAGACAGGCAAATGAACGAGATGCTGAGCGGCTTTTCGGCACCAGTCCAGCGAAGCACAACGCACGAAGGATTCGGAGAGGAGTCCGGTTATGTTCAAGACGCGCATTACCGATCTATTTGACATCGAATACCCCATCGTCGGGGGCTGCATGATGCACATCTCGGGGCCAGAGTTCGTGGCAGCCATCTCCAACGCTGGGGCGCTGGGCATGATGGCCTCGGCCATGTTCGACACCCAGGATGCCTTCCGCCAGGCCGTTCAGAGGACCAAGGCCCTGACCGGCAAGCCCTTTGGCGTCAACCTGAGCCTCTTTCCGGCGCTGCGACCTATCGACAACGATCTGTATGTCGAGGTTATCCTGGCAGAGGCTGTGCCGGTGGTCGAGACCAGCGGCCACCGCCCGCCGGGGGAGTTGCTCGCGCGGCTGAAGGCGGCCGGGGTTCAGACGATGCACAAGTGCGTCAGCCCACGTCACGCTCTCAGCGCCCAGAAGGCTGGCGTGGACGCGGTGACAATCTTTGGCGCGGAGGGCGGCGGCCACATTGGCGAGTTTGGTCTGTCGACGATGGCGCTGGTGCCCCGCACCGCCGACATGCTGGAGGTGCCGCTACTGGCAGCGGGGGGCATCGCCGATGGGCGGGGGTTCCTGGCCGCGCTGGCGCTGGGGGCCGACGGCGTGACCATCGGCACGCGGCTGCTGGTCACAGAAGAGTGCCCCATCCACGAGGACCTCAAGCGGGCGTTGATCAATGCTACCGAGCTAGACACTCTGCCGATATTGGGTTCCCTGCACAACACGCTGCGGGCCTGGAAGAACGCCGCCGCCCTCAAGGTGGCCGATGTGGAGGCCAATCAGGGCGACATGTGGGAGATCCTGCCCCTGGTGGCCGGTTCGGAGACGCAACGCATGCTCGTGGGCGGCGACGTAGATGCGGGTGTGATCGCCTGCAGCCAGAGCATCGGCATCGTGGATGAGATCAAGCCGGTGTCCGATGTCATCGAAGGGATGGTGCAAGAGGCGGAGGCGATACGGGAGCGACTCGCGGGGTAATGGCGGTTGGCGATCCAGCAGGTTGCAGAGTAACCGCCTGCTGCAGAGATCGCCCTGACGCCAAGTGTCCGGGCTACGGAGCAGCACCCGATGAATCGGGCTCTGGGCAGTCTCGGCAGCGCCTAGACCAGCCCGTTAAAGGGGCGCAGCTACGTAGCGCGGCGACTCAATCGCCGCGCGGTTGACTCCAAGGAGAAGTCTGATGAACACGAGCGAGCTCTTTGACACCAAGCGTTCCAGCAGGGCAGCCATTGTCCTGGTCGCCTGCCTTGCCATCCTGATCGGGGCGGTCGCGGTCGCCTGGCTGGTGCAACGGGATTTCGGACGCATCGAGGTCGCCAATGCTACCTACGAGAATTACAACGGCATCCCCATCCGGGCCAAGCTCCTGCGGCCCGTCGAGGCTACCCCAGGGAACCCCCTGCCGGGCATTGTCTACATTCATGGCTACCAGAATAACCGCGAAACTGGCGATGCGTACGCCATCGAGCTGGCGCGCAGGGGAATTGTCGTGCTCAACATCGATGCCATCGGCCGGGGGAACTCGGGCATACCAAACGACCCTCAAGATGCGGATTTTGACATAACGTATGGAGGGTTGACTTCCCTGGACCATCTGAAATCGCTGCCCTACGTGGACGCTGACCGAGTGGGTTTGATGGGCCACAGCCTTGGGGCCGAGATGGCCTATGACGTCGCCCTCCGGGACCCCACGGTCAAGGCGCTGGGCATCTCTGGCTTTGCCTACGGTCTTGACGCTTCGTTGACGAGTCCTAAGAACATGCTGATGATCATCGGCCAGTACGACGAGTACCGGCAGCGCATGACGGGCGTGGACGACATTGAAGCCGAATGGATGAGTAGCCCGCAGACGCAGAAGGTGATCCCCGTTGAGGACCCGCAGCTTGCAGTAACCTACGGGGATTTCACCGAGGGCACGGCGCGACGCGTGTTTGTGCCCAGGGTCATCCATATTCAAGAGTCCCACAGCCGCGCCGCGATTGCTGAAGCGGTGGACTGGATGAAACATGCCTTGCACCCACCGGAGGAGCTGTGGGTTGAAGCGAATAGCCAGATCTGGCCGATCAAGGAGTGGGCCACCCTCATCGCTATGCTGGCAGGCCTGGTCTCCCTCCTGCCGCTTGGGCTCCTTCTGCTCCGCACCGGGTTCTTCCACCCGCTACAGGGGTCTGTGTCCGGGCAGTACGCCTGCACGGGGAAAGCGTGCTGGAAGCTGGCTGTGGTCAACGGGCTACTGATGTGGCTCTACCTGCCGCTGATACTGGTCCTGTTCGCTGTGCATGTCTATGTTGTGCCCATCGACGCGGCCTTTCCGATGATGATGGTCAACGGCATCGTCTGGTGGTTCGTGGTTGTCAACGTCATCGGCTTCTTGCTCTTCCGGCGCTGGTTCAGGAAACAGTCGCAGGAGCGGGGGCTCACGCTGGCCGAACTGGGCATCTCCTATCGCGACGACCGCTTTGCCCTGGACTGGAGGCAGATTGGCAAGACGGTCGTACTGGCTGCCATTCTGTTCGGCTTTGCCTATCTGCTCGAGCACCTGTTGGAGCAGATCTTTCTCGTGGACTATCGCTTCATCTTCCCCTTTGCCAGCGATCTGACGCCCTACCGGGCCCTGATGTTCTTGTTGTACTTTCCCTTCCTGCTTCTTGGCTTTCTGCTGATGGGTATCTTTCTGCACGGGCAGTTCCGCCGGCCCAAAAAGGGGACCTGGCTCAGGACCTTTGTCTCCTGGTCAGTTGGCAACGTCCTGGCCATGGTCTTACCCCTGGTTCTGTTCCTGATGATCCAGTACGTGCCGCTACTCACTGTGGGCATCATCCCCTTTGTGGGTCCCGGTGGGGTGCTGGCCTCGTTCACGATGAATCTCTTTCACATCATCGGCGTGCTGATTATGGTCGTGCCTATCTCGACCTGGTTCTTTCAGCTCACGGGCAAGATCTACCTGGGCGCGGTTCTGAACGCCGCGCTGGTGACCTGGATGTTCACGTCGTCGCAGGTCATTGCACCGATACCGGTGTGAGGATGTGATTCGTGGATTCACCTGGCACGCTATGCCCATCACGCAACAAATGAAAGGAGACTGCCATGGACACTGACTGTGTTCGCCTCGACATAACGGACCAGATCGCCACCGTCACGCTCAACCAGCCTGCGACACTGAATGCCCTTACGTACGAGATGGTCCTGCGCCTGGGTGAGATCGTGTGCGATTTGGCGGGCGATTCGAACGTGCGGGCGGTGATCCTGACCGGCGCCGGTCGTGGATTCTGCTCTGGCGCCAACCTGCTGGGTGGTGCGGGCGAGGCACTGGGTGCGGGGGGCATGGGCGTGCGGGCAGCGGTGATGGCCATGAACGATGTGCTGGTTGGCATCGCCGAGATGCAAAAGCCGTGGCTAGCGGCCGTCAATGGGCCAGCGGTGGGCGGTGGTTGCAGCCTGGCTCTGGTCTGCGACCTTGTCCTGTCCGCCGAATCGGCCTATCTGTGTGTTGGCTATGTGAACGTTGGCATGGTACTGGACATGGGGGGCACCTTCTTGCTGCCCCGGCTGGTGGGGCAACGCAAGGCCAACGAGCTGGCCTTCTTTGGCGAGCGCATCTATGGGCAGGAGGCCACCGAAATGGGCTTGATCAACCGCGCCGTAGCGGATGACAGCTTGATGGATTCGGCCCGAGAGTGGGCCGGGCGCCTGGCTGCTGGACCGACACTGTCTATCGGCGCCATGAAGCTCGGGATGCAGCGGGCACTGCACGGCACCTTCCGTGACGCCTTGCACTGGGAGGCGATGATGCTCGCCCTCATCGCCCAGACCGACGACGCGGCCGAGGGCCTGATGGCCTTTTTCCAGAAGCGGGAGCCCGAATTCAAGGGGAGGTGAGATGCGCGTACTCGATCTGTCGCGATTGTTTCCCGGTCCCTATTGCTCCATGATCCTGGCCGACTTTGGCGCCGAGGTCCTCAAGGTGGAGCGGCCGGGTGGGGGAGACTGGATGCGGCACGTGCCGCCGCTGGAACCTGACAGTGGCGAGGGTCTGCTCTTCCGCGCTGTGAACCGTGGCAAAAAGAGCCTCACGTTGAATCTCAAGTCGGAGGAGGGTCTGCAGATCTTCCTGCGCCTGGTCAAGACCGCTGACGTGGTGCTGGAGAGCTTTCGCCCAGGCGTGATGGAGCGGCTGGGATTGGGCTACGAGGTTCTGGCCCAGGCCAACTCCCGCCTGGTTTTCTGCTCGCTATCAGGATATGGGCGGGATGGCCCCTACCGGCAGGCGGCTGGACACGACCTGAACTATCAGGGTCTCGCGGGGCTGCTGGACCTGACGGGGTCCCGGGATGGCCCGCCTGCCATGCCCGGCGCGCCTGTGGCCGACCTGGCAGGTGCGCTGTGGGCAGCGGTTGGCATCTTGTGGGCGCTGCTGGAGCGGGAGCGCACGGGTAAGGGACAGCGGGTGGAGAGCTCGTTGCTGGGAGGGGCGCTGGCCTGCCTTCCGCTGGCGGTAGCCCGGCACTCTGGTGGGCAGCCGATGCAGCGGGGCGCCAGCGACCTGACGGGCGGAATGGTCTGCTACAACGTCTACGGTACGCGGGACGGTGGGTACATGACCTTGTCCGCATTGGAGCCAGAGTTCTGGGCCATCTTTTGTGGGGCGGTCGGGCGGGAGGATCTCTTGGGGCAGCAGTTTGCGCCAGCCGTCCCCGGCGAGCCGGCCCACGACGAGCTGTGCGCTCTTTTTCGGACGCGCACTCGGGAGGAGTGGGCCGAGGCGCTGGCTGGAGTGGATGCTTGCTGCGAGCCGGTGTACGCTGTCGGAGAGGCGCTCGCCTCCGCCCCGGTGCAGGCATTGGACATGCTGGCCAAAGAAGGCCTGCTGCCACCAGTCCGTCTCTCAGCCCAACAAGAACGGGCAGAGGGCTCTGCTCCTACCCTTGGCCAGCACACCGCCGAGTTGCTCATTGAACTGGGATACGGCGCGGCAGAAGTGGAGCGGCTGCAAGCTCAGGGGATCGTGTAGCCTTGACAGGCATGCCATTCTGATGTCCACCGTGATGCCTTCGCTCACCAGTCGTTATCAGGGGTCCGGCGACGAGGCAGTCCCCACTGGGTAGCGCCTGGCGTGTTTGACAGGCCGATCGACGAGTGATCTACTGCGTGCTACACCACACCATCAGCTACGGAGGAGCAAGGGCAATGGAGCAATTCAAGTATCTGAGCCCCGAATGGGCCCAAGAGGCCACCAGGCGTCTTCAGAGAGACCTTACCCCCGAGAAGATGAAACACCTCACTTCGTCCATGATGAACATCTATGCCAATTGCCCGGATGGGCTGGATCGGGCCGTCTTCTACCGGATCGTGGACGGCGTGGTAGAAGAGCTTTCCCTGCAGGAAGGGGATCTGCCCAGGGCAGAGTTCACAATAAAGGGCGACTACGAGACCTTTGCCCG
>CBDUWJ010000037.1:0-11933 GCA_965370895.1 uncultured Anaerolineae bacterium
GATTCGCCATCCGAGAGGGTGGCCGGACGGTTGGCTCAGGCGTCATCACCAAGATCCTAGAGTAGGGTTTTCGGACTTGGCTTTGGGAATCTGCCAGTGATTCGACAGAGCGCTTGCTAGAGTCCGAAATCGGAAATCAAAGATCCACAATCGGGGAGGCTATGGCCAAGCAGAAGATCAGAATTCGACTCAAGGCTTTCGATCACCGGATCCTTGATCAGTCAGCGCGGCAGATTGTAGACACGGCGGAGAGAACGGGTGCCTTTGTGGTGGGGCC
Organism: uncultured Anaerolineae bacterium; assembly: GCA_965370895.1. Lineage (GTDB taxonomy): Bacteria > Chloroflexota > Anaerolineae > JAAYZQ01 > JAAYZQ01 > CBDUWJ01. The sequence continues at coordinate 278 of CBDUWJ010000037.1, forward strand.
GGTGCCATTGCCGACCCGCATCGAAAAGTACACCGTGATCCGCGGGCCGTTCATCGACAAGGACTCGAGGGAGCAGTTCGAGATCCGGACTCATAAGCGGCTGATTGACGTCGTCGAACCTGGGTCGAAGACGGTTGACCAACTGATGCGACTGCAGTTGCCGGCCGGGGTCGATATCGAGATCACGCTTTAACAACTGAGAGCATGCTTGGCAGTCTGCATTCAGGTCGGATCCTTGTCTGGATCCGCGTCGGTCGTTTGGCTGCTTGACGGCGCTTGCTGGAGCAAGCCAAAGGCGCTGAGTGACAGCTGACAGCAAAGCAAATCAAACTCGCAAGTGTAGCGCATTCCCAGCCTGCAGACTGTGAGCTTGGTTGGGATGATGCGGGTTTGCCTAGCCTGACAGTCCCCAGGAGGTACAGATGAAAGGTATTCTAGGCAAGAAGGTCGGGATGACCCAGGTCTTTGACGAGAAGGGGGAGGTCGTCCCGGTTACAGTCATCGAAGCGGGCCCCTGTTTTGTGGTCCAGATCAAGACGGTAGAACGGGACGGCTATACGGCTGTCCAGTTGGGCTTTGAGGAAACCGAGCCCAGGCGGTTGACCAAACCCCAGTTGCAGCACCTGCAGAAAAGTGGTCTTCCGGCCTTGCGTAACTTGCGCGAGTTCCGGATGAGCGCGGATGACGTCGCCCGTCTTGGTTTTGAGGAAGGCCACAAGGTTTCCGTGGACATCTTTGAGGCGGGCGAGTACGTAGACGTGTCTGGCACCTCGAAGGGCCGCGGATTTGCTGGTGTGGTGAAGCGCTACGGCTTCAGCGGCGGCCCCAAGACCCATGGCCAGTCGGATCGGCACCGTGCGCCCGGCTCCATTGGGGCTTGTACGACGCCAGGGCGTGTCTTCAAGGGAAAACGAATGCCTGGCCGGATGGGTGGAGACCGCATTACAGCTCAAGGCCTAAGAGTGGTGGTGGTAGACCCCGAGCGCAACTTGATGGCTGTGCGCGGGTCGGTGCCTGGGGCGAAGAACGGCCTGGTTTTGATCCGGCAGGCGCGGAAGACGCAGTTGCTGAAGAAGGTGCGCAAGTAGGAATCCAAGTGCCCGGCAGCGGTGGTCCGGGTCCGAGCAAGTGTCAAGTTCCAATGGCACGTGGGACCTGACACATCACTGGAGAGTAGTGACAAATGCAAGTGCCTGTATATAACATCCAAGGTGAGCAAGTAAGCGAAGCTGAGCTGCGCGATGACATCTTTGCCGCGCCGGTCAACCACGCGTTGATGCACCAGGCATTAGTGCGCCAGTTGGCCAACGCTCGATTGGGGACGCACAAAACCAAGGCGCGTGGTGAAGTTCGGGGTGGCGGCCGCAAGCCGTGGCGGCAGAAAGGCACGGGCCGGGCTCGCCAAGGTAGCATCCGATCCCCCCAATGGCGGGGCGGCGGTGTCGTCTTTGGACCAACTCCGCGAAGTTACCGCAAAAAGATGCCACGCAAGATGCGTCGCCAGGCGCTCCGCTCGGCGCTATCGGTCAAGGCGACCGAGTCGCAGTTGGTGATATTGGATGCCCTGGAGATACCTGAACCCAAAACCAGGCACGTGCTGAGCCTCCTGCAGAATCTGGACGCTCACCTGACCAAGGGTCAGGCTTCGTCTGTCCTGATCCTGTTGCCCGAGCGGGACGAAGTGATCTTGCGTTCGGTGCGCAATCTGGCTCAGGTCAGGACGTTGGTTGCGCAGTACCTCAATGTGCGGGACTTGCTCAAGTTCGATTGTATTCTAGTGCCCCTGGCTTCGTTAGAGGTGATCGAGGGGATTCTGGGATAGGCGGCACGGGGAGAGGTCTTATGAACGTCTACCAGGTATTGAAGCGTCCCATCATGACAGAAAAGTCGGACTATCAGCGGGACGATAACCAGTACGTCTTTGAGGTGGATCGCCGGGCGAACAAACTCCAGATCAAAGAAGCAGTACAGACTGTCTTTGATGTGGAGGTGAAAGCCGTCAACACGATGGTCATGAAGCCGAAACGCCGGCGGCTGGGTCGAAAGACCATCACCACACGGTCCGCTTGGAAGCGAGCAGTGGTGACGCTGGCCCCAGGTGAGCGGATCCAGGAGTTCTTTGAGGGCGTGTAAAAGCACGGTGTTCGATGTTCGACGTAATGGCCCCGAACCTCGAATCGTGAACGTTGAACGGGGGAAGAGAGATGCCAATCAGAGTCTATAAACCCACCTCGCCGGGGCGACGAGGAATGAGTGTCTCCACTTTTGAGGAGATTACCCACTCCGTCCCGGAGAGATCGTTACTCCGTCCCCTGAAGAAAAGGGCGGGGCGCAACTTCCGGGGCAAGATCACGGTCCGACATCGGGGAGGGGGTCACAAGCGGCGCTACCGCGTAATTGACTTCAAGCGCGACAAGTTCGGAGTGCCGGGACGCGTGGCGACCATTGAGTACGACCCGAACCGCTCGGCGCGGATCGCCCTGGCGGTCTATGCAGACGGCGAGAAACGGTACATCATCGCTCCAGTGGGCCTAAGGGTGGGCGACATGGTGATGGCCGGACCTGATGCCGAGATTCGGGTTGGCAGCGCCTTGCCCATTGCCAATATTCCTGTCGGAACCACCATCCATAACATCGAGCTGCACATCGGTAAGGGCGGGCAACTGGTTCGCGCCGCAGGCACCTCAGCCCAGTTGCTGGCCAAAGAGGGGCGCTACGCCCACATCCGGCTGCCGTCAGGCGAGGTGCGGTTGGTCAACGTCCAGTGTATGGCCACCATAGGCCAGGTCGGCAACACCGATCATGGTAACATCAAGTTGGGCAAGGCGGGACGCAAACGCTGGCTTGGCTTCCGTCCATCGGTCCGAGGTTCAGCCATGGACCCGGCTTCGCACCCGCATGGTGGCGGAGAGGGCCGCTCGCCCATTGGCATGCCGGGACCCAAGTCGCCGTGGGGTAAGCCCACGCTGGGGTACAAGACGCGACGCAACAAGTCCACCGACAAGTGGATCGTGCGGCGACGGGGCAAGCAACGGCGATAGAGGAGGGTTAGGATGTCAAGATCGCTGAAAAAAGGACCGTTCGTGCAGCCAAAGCTGCTGCGGCGGATTGAGGAGATGAACCAGCCCGGCGTGCCCAGGCGGGTGATCAAGACCTGGTCACGGGCTTCGACCATCTTCCCGCAGATGGTTGGCCACACGATTGCCGTGCACGATGGACGGCGTCATGTGCCGATTTACATAAGTGAGAATATGGTGGGCCACAAGCTGGGCGAGTTCGCGCCCACCCGCACTTTCCGGGGGCACAGCAGACGGGAAAGAACGACTCGGGCGAGGGGATAGGGGGCTGGCATGGAAGATTTCGAAGTCCGGGCCCAAAGCCGGTACTCATGGCAATCGCCGCGCAAGGTGCGCTTGGTGGCTGACCTGGTGCGCGGCATGGATGCAGTAGAGGCGCTGGGCATGCTAGCGCTCATGCCTCAGCGAGCAGCAACCTCGGTACACAAGCTGCTCAAGTCGGCCGTGGCCAACGCTGAGAACAACTTTGGGATGGCAGCCGAGGACCTGCATATTGTTCACATATCAGCCGACGGCGGACCCATACGCCGCTGGCGCCGGTTTGGGGCACGAGGGCGGTTTAAACCGATTCTGAAACGATCGGCGCATATCACGGTGATTCTTCGAGAGCGAACAGCGGGCGAGTGACCAGTGACCAATGCAATCGCTCGGTCATGAGGAAGCGGCGCAGTTGAGCTTTGTGTCTTGATCATCGTGCATTGAAGAGGGGGAGTACATGGGGCGAAAGGTACATCCGTACGGCTTCAGACTGGGATACATAAGGGATTGGAAAGCCCGCTGGTACGCGGAAAAGGGCGAGTATGCTGACCTGCTGACAGAGGACATACGGGTGCGGAAGTTGATCCGTGACGAATTGAAGCATGCTGGTATCTCGAACATTGAGATCGAGCGGTTCCCCAAGGCCCGGCAGATATCGGTCAAAATCTGGACGGCCAAGCCAGGGATCGTCATTGGCCGGAAAGGGGCCAACGTCAAGTCTCTGCGTCGGGGTCTAGAAGCGCTGACCGGGAAAAAGGTCCACGTGGACGTGCAAGAGGTGGAGCGGCCTGAGGTGGACGCTTATCTGGTAGCGGAGGGAATCGCCCAGCAGATCGAACGGCGCATTTCCTACAAGCGTGCTATGAAGCAGGCGGTGCAGCGGGCGATGCGATTTGGCGCTCAAGGAGCGATGGTGACCTGCGCTGGGCGGTTGTTCGGTGCAGAGATGGGTCGCAGGGAGACGACCCGTGAGGGGCGCGTACCCCGCCATACGCTGCGGGCCGACATCGATTATGCCCAGGTGGAAGCCCTGACGACCTTTGGCCGCATTGGTGTCAAGGTTTGGATCTACAAGGGAGACGTATTGCCCCAAAGAGGGATTGAAGAGGCGGGCAGCATCTAACCAGCTTCGTCGTTAGCGTGCATCCTGGGCCGTGCCCTGAGCAAAGCCGGGAGGGCAGTCGAAGGGCTGTCCGGATCTCCGGGGCTGGAGGGCTCGTCGGTTGAACGTTCAACGGCTCGACTGAGCGCGCAGCACGGAATGCGGGAGAGTGTATTATGTTGATGCCAAAGCGCACCAAATATCGCAAACAGCATCGAGGACGTATGAAGGGCAGAGCAGGCCGGGGGAACACCCTGTCTTTCGGTGAGTATGGCCTGCAGGCACTGGAGCCGTGTTGGATGACCAGCCGTCAGATTGAGGCCGCGCGCCGGGCCATCGTGCGCTACGTACAGCGCGGCGGGAAGCTGTGGATTCGAGTCTTCCCTGACAAGCCGGTGACAGCCAAGCCGGCTGAGACTCGCATGGGGGCTGGAAAGGGAGATGTGGACCACTGGGTGGCGGTAGTGAAGCCTGGTCGGGTGATTTTTGAGATGGCAGGTGTGTCGGAGGATGATGCACGCGAGGCGATGCGGCTGGCCTCCCACAAACTGCCCATCAAGACTCGATTTGTGACCCAGCAGGACATGCGCGGAGGGATGGCATGAAATCGCGGGAAATCTGGGAGATGACGCCAGGGGAAATCCAGGGTAGGCTGGGCGACGCCTATGCCGAGATGTTCAACCTGCGCTTTCAGTTCTCCACTGGTCAGATGCGGAATAGCGCGCGGTTGGGGCAGGTGCGCAAAGAGATCGCGCGGCTAAGTACGATTCTCAGGGCAAAGCAGTTGCGACGTATGCAAGAGCAGGGGACAGAATGAGGGAACGCGAACGGTTATACGGAAACCGCAAGGTCTTGGTTGGTCGCGTGTTGAGCAACCGGATGGACAAGACAGTGGTCGTCCAGGTGGAGCGGCGGAAACGGCATCGATTGTACGGCAAAGTGATCACCATGCGCCGGAGGTATAAAGCGCACGATGCCGAGAATGCGTGTCAGATCGGCGATTTAGTCAAAATGGTCGAGTCGCGCCCCTTGAGCAAGGACAAGCGTTGGGTTGTCACCGAGGTCCTGGAACAGGCTTGATGGAGTTTGCAGAATCGCCATCGTAGGCCTGCATGTATAGGGCGTTGATAGCGTTTGGGGACAGGTCGCCTGCAACTCCACCTACACCATTCTGGTGACTGGCTGGGCCCGGGTCCTGTCCTCAATCAGGTCAGGACTTGAGTGTGATCTGCCGTCGGTAAGGTGTCCGTCGAGCGGTTCGCGGCTTGGTTATCCATCGCAGGCCGTTCTGCGGTGGTCACAGTTTCTGGTCTCCCAGAGTGCGTGCATCGGGGAAGGCTGGAGGGAAAAGATGATTCAGCAGGAAAGCCGGTTAAAAGTGGCCGATAACACGGGCGGCAAAGAGATCTTGTGTATCCGTGTACTGGGAGGATCGACACGGCGCTATGGCGGTGTGGGCGACGAGATCGTCGCGACGATCAAGAGCGCTGCTCCGGGGGGTTCTGTCAAGAAGGGGGACGTAGTCCGGGCGGTAATTGTGCGCACGGCCAAAGAGGTGCATCGGCGTGACGGTTCCTACATCAGGTTTGATGACAATGCCGCTGTGATCTTGGACCAGGCCAAGAACCCAAAGGGGACACGGATCTTCGGTCCGGTGGCCCGGGAGCTTCGCGAACTGGGATTCATGAAGATTGTGTCGTTGGCACCCGAAGTCTTGTGAGCGGACAGCTTGGCTAGAGCGGGAGGACACGTCTTCTCGAGACACGCTCACGGTTTAGATGATAGCGACTTGCGGACAAGCGGCCTGCGACTCCACATAGGCCGCGGAGAGAGAGACATGGAACGGATCAAGAAAGGTGATACGGTTGAGATCATCGTCGGCAGGGATGCTGCTGCTGCCCGCCGTGAGGGAAGAAAGGTACAGGGCACGGTGCATCGTGTGGTTCGTGGCTTCAAGATCGACCGCCAGCGCCGAAAGGTGGCGCGGGATCGAAGCCAGGACCGCATAGTGGTGCAGGGTGTCAATCTGATCATCAAGCACCAGCGCCGTACGGGCGACGTGCGAACACAAGTGGGCCGGATCGAGCGTGAGGCACCTCTTCACATCTCAAATGTGATGCTGGTCTGCCCGTCCTGCAAAGAGGCGGCGCGTGTTGGGTTCCGGGTCTTTGAAGATGGTTCCAAGGTTCGGTATTGCAAGCGCTGTGACGAAGCGATCGACTAGTAGCAGTTGCTGTGGAGACTACAGGTGGCAGCCGCGCCTAGTGGTGTGTGGATGGGCGCCTGCGCTTGTCGGCTCCAGGAGACAGGCTGCAACCGTGGGGAGTTGAGTGATGCCAAGATTGAGGGATTTATATCGCGGACAGGTGCTGCCGGCCCTGCAGAAGGAACTCGGCTACCAGAATGTGATGCAGGTGCCCGGCCTGGACAAGATTGTGGTCAACATCGGTGTGGGAGAGGCATTGGAGAATGTCAAAGCTCTGGATGCAGCGGTGCGGGATATGACCACCATTACCGGACAAAGACCGATCATTACGCGGGCACGCAAGTCCATCGCTGCCTTTAAGCTGCGGGAAGGAAATCCCATCGGTGTGAAAGCTACGCTACGGGGGTTTCGGATGTGGGATTTCTTGGACCGTCTGTGCAATATTGCCCTGCCGCGCCAGCGGGATTTTCGAGGAATCTCTGCTGATTCTTTCGATGGCCGGGGGAACTATACCTTGGGCCTGCGTGAGCAACTGATCTTTCCCGAGATTGATTACGATTCGATCGACAAGATCAGGGGGATGGAGGTCACTATTGTGACTACAGCCCAGACCGACGAAGAAGGCTTTCAGTTGCTGCGGCATTTGGGTATGCCTTTTGGGCGTCGCTAGAACGTGGTCGCACTGCCGCCGGGGCGAGGAAATCGAAGTGGAGCGAACGGAAACAAGACCAACGAACCGCAGGTTCGCACGGACCGCAGGTTCGTGCACTGACTCTGGGTCGGCGTTGTTGTCTGAGGAGGAAATGTGGCAAAGACAAGCATGATCGTGCGGGAGACCAGGCGAAAGTACCCTACCCGAGTGAGAAACCGTTGTACCCGATGCGGACGTCCGAGAGGATACATGCGCCGCTTCAAGTTGTGCCGCATCTGCTTCCGCGAGCTGGCTCTTCAGGGCGTGATCCCGGGTGTAGTCAAGTCCAGTTGGTAACCACCAGATGACCAGTGGCCAGAGGCGTCGTGGGGCTTGGCTCATTGGGATTTGGCCTGGGCGAACAAGTTTGCACGAAACGAGGTAATGTATGCCTGTAACCGATCCGATTGCTGATATGTTGACCCGAATCCGGAATGGACACATGGTGCGCAAACGCTTTGTGCTGGTACCCAGTTCAAAGATCAAAGTGGCGATCGCGCAGATTCTCTTGGAGGAAGGCTATATCCAGGGGTATGAAGTGACGAACGAGCGTCCCCAGCCGAACATTCGGGTATGGCTCAAGTACGATGGCAAACGTCGGCCAGTCGTGACCGGTCTGAAACGCGTGAGCAGGCCGGGCCGGAGGGTATACAAAGGAAAGACGGAACTGCCATGGGTCCTGAGTGGATTGGGGATCACTATCGTGAGTACCCCCAAGGGGGTGATGACGGGGCGCGAAGCTCGGCGTCTGAGTACTGGCGGCGAGGTTCTTTGTTACGTGTGGTAGGGGGGAATCATGTCTCGCATTGGCTTGAGACCTATCTCTGTTCCGGATAAAGTGCAGGTGCATATTCGCGATAGATCTGTGACGGTCAAAGGACCCAAAGGGGAACTGAGCCGGTCTTTCCATCCGGATATGGGAATCGTGCTAGAAGATGGGGTTCTCCATGTGCATCGGCCGACGGATCATCGCACCCACAAGGCATTGCATGGGCTGACCAGGGCCTTGCTCGCCAACATGGTCACGGGTGTATCGGAAGGGTACACCAAGACCCTGGAGATTGTGGGAGTAGGCTACCGTGCCCTGATGCAAGGTGACGACCTGGTGCTCCACGTTGGGTATTCGCACCCTGTCGAGTTTGAAGCCGCGGACGGTATCACCTTTGAGGTGCCGAGAGGGGGACGAGGTGTCATAGTCCACGGGATCGACAAGGAAGTGGTGGGCGAGATCGCGGCACGTATTCGACGACAGCGTCCTCCCGAGCCGTACAAGGGCAAAGGCATTCGCTACCAGGGCGAGTACGTGCGGCGAAAGCCTGGCAAGGCAGGCCGGATCGGCGAGGAATAGTGGAGTTGGAGGCGGCTTGTCCGCGAGTCGCCATCAACGCCTGAAATCTGACGACTCGTGAGGTAGGGAGCTTATGGACAGAGCGAAGGAAAGGCGTCTGGCGCGGCGGCGCCGTCATAGGCGGGTGCGGAAACGCGTGTACGGCACTTCGCAGCGCCCTCGCCTGTGTGTGTTTCGCAGCCTGAGGCATATGCACGCTCAGGTTATTGATGATGTACAAGGCACGACGTTGGCTGCGGCATCCACGTTGGATGCTGAGGTACGGACTAAATTGGACGGCAAAGACAAGGCCGGCCAGGCCGCAGTCGTGGGAGAGCTGATCGCCGAACGGGCGCTGGACGCGGGCATCAAGCAGGTCATCTTCGACCGGGGTGGATTCCAGTATCATGGCCGGGTCAAGGCTCTAGCCGAAGCGGCGCGTGAAGGTGGTTTGGAGTTCTAGGCTCGCCTGATGTGGACGGTGTGCGCTTGCAGGCACGTCGTCAGTAAATGCACGGGGGCTTGACCGCAAGTCGCCATCAACTATGGGCGGCTGGTTTGCAGCCATACGGAGTTGCACGGCAGTTCCGCGGGGAGGAATGATGGGCCGTAGACAGAATAGAGGTCGCGGGCAAAGAGGCCGCGAAGAAAGAGATGAACTCGACGAGCGAGTGGTGCACATTGCCCGGACGGCCAAAGTCGTCAAGGGAGGACGGCGCTTCTCCTTCCGGGCCGTCGTGATTGTCGGGGACAACAATGGCAGCGTTGGAGTCGGTGTGGGTAAGGCACGGGAGGTGCCAGCGGCTATTCGCAAGGGGTCAGAGCGGGCCAGGAAAAACATGAAACTGATCCCCCTGGCCGGGACAACGATCCCTCACGAGATCACCACGCGATTCAGCGCTGCCAGAGTGATGCTCAGGCCGGCTTCGCCGGGCACGGGTGTGATCGCCGGTGGTGGGGTCCGAGCTGTGGTGGAAGCGGCTGGTATCAAAGACATTCTGACCAAGTCGATGGGAAGCGCCAACATCCTCAACGTAGTCAAGGCAACAATGCAGGCGCTGGAGGAGCTCACGGACCCAGCTGTCGTGGCGGAACGGCGGGGCGTGCCTCTGAACAGGGTCCTGCCCTTCTGGATGCAGGGGACGCCTCATTCGGCCGGGAGGCCGTCCGAACAGGAGGAGGGCTGATGAGTAGCAGCGAACGCCCCCCGCGGACAGCAGATGGTCCGAAGGGGACAAAGTTGCGAATCACTTGGGTGAAGAGTAGTATTGGCTACTCGCGCCGGCAGAAGGGCACAATCCGCGCTTTGGGATTTCGCCGTCTGGGGGATGTGGTGGAGCAGGCCGACACGCCAGTGATCTGGGGGATGGTGGACAAGGTCAGCCACCTGGTGCAGGTGGAGGAGATCCAGCCTTCGGATTGAGGTTGACGTGAAGTCTGGGTTGAGCCATTAACCCTCAACCCTCCTCAACGTCGATCTTGGGCTGAACCTTAGTGGGCTATGGGATAGGTGGAACATGCAGCTACATGAATTACGTCCCCCAAAGGGGGCACGAAAGCGGCGCAAACGCGTAGGGCGTGGCATCGCTGCCGGACAGGGCAAGACAGCGGGCCGGGGTACCAAGGGACAGGGCGCTCGCTCTGGCGGGACCAAGGGGCCCTATTTCGAGGGTGGCCAGCTTCCGCTGGTACGGCGTCTGCCCTTCAAGCGGGGCTTTACCAACATCTTTAAGGTGCGCTATGCCCCTGTCAACCTGTATCGCTTGGACGAGTTTGTGGCCAATGAGGAGGTCTCACCCGCCACGCTGGCCGCAGCGGGGGTCATCAAATCGGCGTTCCTGCCGGTGGCCATCCTGGGCCAAGGGGAGATCGATCGCCCCCTCGTCGTCAAGGCCCATCGCTTTTCGGCCAGCGCCCGGGCCAAGATCGAAGGTGCAGGTGGTTCTGTTGAAGAGCTTCCGTGGAAAGTAATCCGCGGGCGAAGAGCCTGCCCTGAGCAAAGTCGAAGGGGGGAGTAGTCATTCATGATCCAGGCTGTCCGTAGTGCCTTTTTGCTGCCAGACCTGCGGAAAAAGATCCTCTTCACGTTCTTCATCCTGGCAATCTATCGGCTAGCGGCTCATGTGCCGGTGCCAGGCGTGAATACCGCAGCCCTAAATCAACTGTTCGAGTCAAACCAGTTGCTGGGGCTCTTGGACCTGCTATCGGGTGGGGCCATGGCTAACTTCTCGGTCATGGCCATGGGCGTCTACCCCTACATCACCTCTTCCATTATCCTTCAGTTGCTGACGCCCATTATTCCACAGCTGGAGCGCCTGCAGCAAGAGGGAGAGCAGGGACGGGCCCAGTTGAACCAGTACACCTGGTACCTCACCGTACCGCTGGCTGCTCTGCAGGGCTACGGTCAGGCTGTTATCATGACCCAGATGGCCGGTGGTGCGCCGATCCTGGAGAATTTTGGATTTCAGGCTGCACCTCTGACGACCCTGGCCATCGTAGTCAGCATGACCGCCGGGACCTTGTTTGCCGTTTGGCTCGGCGAGTTGATCAGCGAGCAGGGCATTGGCAATGGTACGTCCATTATTATCCTGGGCGGCATAGTGACCCGGTTGCCGGAACGCCTGTTGGGCCTGGTGATTTCCCAGCAGTGGCTATCTCTCTTTCTCTTTGTTATCGTCACCACCATCACCGTCTTTGGCATAGTGTACATCCAGGAAGGGAAACTCATGATCTGGGTGCAGTATAGCAGCCGGACCTTGGGCCAGCGCGGGGGACGCCTGCGCCAAACACGGTCGGTACGCACTCATATCCCGCTGCGGGTCAACATGGCTGGCATGATCCCGCTCATCTTTGCCCAGGCCATTCTGGTCTTTCCCAGTACGATAGCCAGTTACTTTTTGCCGCCAGCGGGACAGGATCCGCAGGGCCTACTGCAAACAGGCGCCGTGTACGTGAACCAGGTTTTCAACCCGCAGTACAATATCTACTGGATGCT
>CBDUWJ010000038.1:0-11790 GCA_965370895.1 uncultured Anaerolineae bacterium
CCCCGCGGTCGCGTCAGTGAGATCTACGGCCCCGAAGGCTCTGGCAAGACCACCGTCTGCCAACACATCGTCGCCGAAGCCCAGCGTATGGGCGGCGTCGCCGCCTTTATCGACATGGAGCACGCCCTGGACCCCCTCTACGCCGCCAAGTGTGGCGTCGACGTCGACGAGCTCTACATCTCCCAGCCCGACACCGGCGAGCAGGCCCTCGAGATCGCCGAAGCCCTGATCCGCAGCGGCGCGGTCGACGTCGTTATCATCGACTCGGTCGCTGCCCTGGTGCCCCGCGCCGAGATCGAGGGCGAGATGGGCCAGAGCCACCCCGGTCTGCAGGCGCGGTTGATGAGCCAGGCCCTGCGCAAGCTGAGCGGCGCTATCAAGACCAGCAACACGGCCATGATCTTTACCAACCAGTTGCGGCACAAGATCGGCGTGATGTTCGGTAGCCCAGAGACCACCTCCGGGGGGATGGCACTCAAGTTCTACTCCTCGGTACGGCTGGACATCCGTCGCATCCAGGCCATCAAGTCGGCAGGGGAGGTCACTGGCAACCGGACGCGGGTGCGGGTCAAAAAGAACAAAGTCGCGCCGCCCTTCCGGGAGTGCGAGTTCGACATCATGTACGACGAGGGGATCAGCAAGGAAGGGGACGTGTTGGACCTGGGGGTCGAGTTGGATCTGATTGAGAAACGGGGGTCGTTCTATTCATACAACGGTGAGCGGATGGCGCAGGGGCGTGAGAACGCCAAACAGAACCTGCGTGAGAACCCGACGCTCTGCCTGGAGATCGAAAACGCCATCCGCCAGGCATCAGGGTTGGACGTGGTAAGTGTCCCCACCGAGGTCGGTGGCGCAGGCGAAGAATAGGGGCAGTTGCATTAGACTCGAGAACGATTGGCGGGGACTGCGCCAACCTGAGGTTGGCTCAACCCAGGTTGCCTTCCCCGGCCTTGTCCCGGATCCATTCAACGATCCGGACGGAGCAAAAAACAAATACCAAGCTGTGGTGCTCAGGATGATTTCTGAGGTTCCATGTACATCACAGTCGTGCAGTATGCCGAGAACAGTATGCCGAGGGAACGGACCGGAATCCTAGGACCGGTTCTCCTGGGTTGCGAGAGCGACAGGATTCTCGTGGGAACGGTGCGCAAGGTTTGGCTGTAAGGCAATGAGTAAGGCCAGACAAGCCTTGGTTGTCTTCATCTATGACTCAAAGCACGAGTTGAGATGGGGGTTCAGCGATAGAGCGGAGAAACGAAAGATCGAAAGGATCGCTACAAGAAGCTCTTGGTGAGGGTCAGGGAGAACGATTGTTGCGCGCAACGAACAAGAAAGCTGCTCCGTGCCTGTCTGATTCCGCTCTCCGCCTAACAACTGGTTAGCACTCCGGTATCCGTATTGCGAGGCCACTCGGCTACCCTGCTCCGCTGGGTTGTATCCCTGGCGGATGTTCGCGGCTGTGGTGAAAGAGATCACCATGGCCGCTTTCTGTTTTCTGGGAACTGTGCAGGTGTATGGCGGGCGAGATTACGCGGCTACAATATCAGAGAAGGAACCGAGATCGGGTAAGCGTCTACCTCGACGGTCGCTTTGCCTTTGGTCTCCCCGCGATCGTGGCTGCCAGTCTGAATCGGGGTCAATTCCTGTCAGACGCTGAGATCGAGTCTCTGCAGAATCAGGGAGGCGTCGAGGCGGGCTACAACCGGGCTTTGCACTACCTCTCGTTCCGTCCTCGCAGCCGAGCCGAGATCGTGGCTTATCTGCAGAAGCGCGGCCTATCCGAGAGCAACATCGAAGCCATCAGCAGCCGTCTAGAGAAGGCCGGACTGCTGGACGACCAGGCCTTTGCCCAGTTCTGGGTTGAAAACCGCGAGCGCTTCCGCCCTCGAGGGTTGCGCGCTTTGCGCTACGAGCTGTGGAGCAAGGGTATCAGCAATGATGTAATCGAAGGGGCACTGGCCTCGGTAGATTCCTCGGCAAGTGCTTACCGCGCTGCCGGCAAGAAGGCACGGTTGTTGCGACACCTCGACCAACAGGATTTCGGCCGGAAGCTGGTCGAGTATTTGGCCCGTCGGGGGTTTGATTACGAGGTGGCGCGAGAGGTAGCCGGACGTCATTGGGAGGAACTGACAACAGGCGAGTGATCGACCCTGGTCGGCCGGTTGTCCATTCATCGCGCAAGGTGACCGGTTGATATGGCAAAACAAAAGGTGGAAAGGATAGAGAAGATATGCACTGGACGATTATCGCGATCATCGTAGGGATAGTGGGTTTGATTGTAGGTGCGGCTGGCGGCTATGTCCTGTCTCAAAGGCAAGGCAGACAACGGATCGATGGTGCCGAGCAACAGGCGCAGCGCATTGTGGCCGACGCCGAGACTCAAGCCAAAGAGACGGTGGTCCAAGCCCGGGACGAGACCCTCGGGCTGCGGAATGAAGCCGAGCGAGAGATAAGAAGAAGTGAGAGGGAACTGCGGCAGGAAGAGAATCGCCTTCAAAGACGGCGGACTGGGCTTGACGAGCGCTATGAGCGGATGGACAACCGGGAACGCCGCTTGAACCAACGTCAAGGCGAGATGGACAAGCGGCAGAAGCAGTTGGAGAAGCTAGAGTCGGAACGGCTAGCCGAGCTGGAACGCGTGGCCAGCATGAGCCAGAAGGAAGCCAGAGCCCTACTCCTAAAGACCGTCGAACAGGATGCTCGGCAAGACATGGCGCGGGTCATCCGCGAAGTTGAAGCCGACGCAAAAGAGGACGCCGATCGCCGCGCGCGAAAGATCGTAACTATGGCTATCCAACGGATCGCCTCCGACCAGGTGTCTGAGGTTGCGGTCTCGACGGTGCCTCTAGCCAGCGACGATATGAAAGGCCGGATCATCGGCCGGCAGGGGCGGAACATTCGCGCCCTCGAGAAAGCCACCGGTGTGGACCTGGTAGTGGACGACACGCCCGAGGCGGTGCTTCTCTCCTGCTTTGATCCGGTGCGGCGCGAAGTGGCCCGAGTGGCGTTGACCAAGCTGATCATTGACGGACGGATCCACCCGGCACGCATCGAGAAGGTAGTCGCCAAGGCACGGGACGAAGTGGGCCAGATCATCCGCGAAGCGGGCGAACAGGCCGCCATTGAGGCTGGCGTACCCGGCCTGCGTCCCGAGCTCCTCAACCTACTGGGCCGCCTCAAATTCCGAAGGAGCTACGGTCAGAATCAGTTGGATCACGCTGTGGAAACTGCCCATCTCGCAGGCATTATGGCCTCGGAATTGGGGGCCAACGTGCAAGTGGCCAAGGCCGGGGCACTACTCCACGACCTGGGCAAGGCAGTGGACCATGAAGTGGAAGGCCCGCATGCCCTTATTGGGGCCGACCTTGCCAAGCGGTACGGCATTTCGCGGGCCGTCATCAACTGCATTGCGTCGCACCACGGCGAGGCCGAGTCCGAATCTTTGGAAGCGGTCATCGTCGAAGCCGCCGACGCCATATCGGGTGCGCGACCGGGTGCCCGACGGGAGTCGCTGGATGCCTATGTCAAACGTATCAGAGCCCTGGAAGAAGTGGCCAATTCCTTTGATGGCGTCGACGAAACCTATGCTATCCAGGCAGGGAGAGAAATCCGAATCATCGTCAAGCCAGAGCAAATCGACGACTTGGCCGCTATCCATCTCTCGAAAAACGTAGCCAAAGCAGTGGAGGAGAACCTGCAGTATCCAGGCCAGATCAAGGTCACCGTCATCCGTGAGACGCGGGCAATAGACTTTGCCAAATAGTACTCACACGCCCCAGGGGGTCAGGCACAGAACCGTCGAGGAGTTTGCCTTTCTGGGGACGATCGTGTAGAATATAAAAGACCGCAACCATATCTCCTCGGTGCGTTGTCAAAGGCTTGCCAACGGTATCCGCAGAGTCGAGCATAGCCTGGGGCCATGTACAGAAAGCCCCAAGGAAGGTCGAGGAGGCATTGAGATGGCGGACATAATCAGAGTCTCATCGAAATCCAGGTCATCGGCTGTCGCCGGGGCTATTGCAGGCGTGGTCCGCGAACAGGGGCGTGCGGATGTCCAGGCCATCGGAGCCGGAGCAGTCAACCAAGCCGTCAAGGCCACGGCCATCGCCAGGGGGTTTCTACTCCTCGATGGGCTAGACATGGTCTGCATCCCCTCCTTCGTAGATGTAGAGATCGAGGGGTTGGAAAGGACAGCGATCCGGCTCTCCATGGAGCCGCGCTAGCCGTGGTGGCTTGCCAGCAGCCTCGCTAGATGGGCAAGCGAGTTTCAGGACTTGGGGCGCCTGCGTCGCCGGCCTCGTCGACGGGTGGAGGCTTTGGGCTTGGGCTGGGGCTTGGGCTGGGCCTGAGTGACCAGTTCCTCATAGGGCACCTCAACGGTAGTCTGGTTCTCCAATTGGACGTGAACCGCCTCCTTAATGACGTTCACCTGGACGACCTTGCCAGGGCCATGCGGCGTGTTGATGAGGGCGCCACGTTTTGGGAATTTGCCCTGGGCTTGAACATAGTAGTCGTTCTCATAGGCCAGGCAGCAAAGCAAACGCCCACACACGCCCGAGATTTCCATCGGGCTGAGGGGCAAATGCTGCTTCTTTGCCATTTTGATCGACACCGGACTAAAGTCAGTCAGCCAGGTAGCGCAGCACAAAGTCCGGCCGCATTTACCAATTCCCCCTATCAACTTGGCCTCATCGCGCACTCCGACCTGGCGAAGCTCGATGCGAGCCCTGAACGTCCGTGCCAGGCCTTGAACCACCTTGCGAAAGTCCACTCTCTTCTCTGCGGTAAAGAAAAAGAGCAGACGGCTGCCATCATAGTTGTACTCGGCCCGCACCATCTTCATCGGCAGGTTGTGCTCTAGAACCATGTCCTGGCAACGAGTCAAAGCCTCTCGTTCCTTATATTGATAGTGGGCCATTTGCGTCAAGTCGATGGCGGACGCCCGCCGCTTGACACTCTTGAGTCTACCCACGATTTCCTGATCGCTGACCTGACGAGGCGCGATGAGGACTCGGCCGACTTCTTCGCCGCGGGCGGTGTCTACGACCACATAGTCCCCCACCGTCAGCTCTTTGACACTAGCTGGATCGAAATAGTACACCTTGCTCGCCGTGTTGAATCTGACACCAATCACCAATGGCATCTGTCTACCTTTCAAAGAGCTTGCGCTCTGTTGTCGTCCCCTGGAACAGATCCTTTCCAGGCTCTCATCACCCCGAAGGCTGCAAAACGGTTTGACATGTTATCCAAGTCCGGCGGACTCCTCTGCCTTCCCGGTCGTCCTCGTTGGGGAGCTTGGGGGGAGATCGCTCTGCGACCACTGCCGCCAACGAGGGAGCTTCAGCAGCAACCCTTCCAGTGCCAGCCTGGGGTTCACATTCGCCTCCAGTTGGGCAGTCGTCGCCTGCAGTGCTGTCACTCCTGCCAACGCCTGGGACAACTCCACCTGCTCTGCCAGCGAGTGCAGCTCGTCGAGCCGGTCTACATTAACCACTCCATCCTCGCCCTGACCGCACAACAGAAGTAGATCACGCCACCAGGAGGTCCACAACTCCATCTGCTGGCGGGCGTCATCCGGATCGGAGCTGGCCTTGAAGGCGAAATCCAGCCGTTCCACTCGGTCCGCCGACAGCAGCGCGACTAGCCGGTCCAGGTCCTTCTTACGCAAACGCAGCGTTGCCTCGTCCTGACCAGCGCTGAACGCCCAACCCACCCGTCCCCCCGACAGCCGGGTAAGGAGTTGCGCTGTGGGCGCTGAGACCCCCCTTTCGCTCAGCGCTGCTTCGACGACATGCTGGGCGGCCGGTCGCAGATCCAGGCGCTGACAGCGTGAGACAACAGTAGAGGGTAACGCGTCAGCGTGGAGTGCAGTCAACACCAATACGACATGGGCTGGTGGCTCCTCCAGCGTCTTGAGCAGGCTGTTGGCTGCCTCCATGCTTGCCCGATCCACACGCCGCAGGATCAATACTCGGTAGCGTCCCTCGTACGGCGCCAAGATCGCTTCCCGGCGCAGGGCCCGAATCTGCTCGATCTTGATGCTCTCCCCTGCACCCTCACCGAGGATCACCTGGACATCGGGATGGGTATTCCGTGTGATCTTGCGACACGAAGGACACTGGCCGCAGGGCGGATCCGGCTCCGTACAGTTCAGGGCTTGCGCCAGGGCCAGAGCAAGTGTGGTCTTGCCGACCTGGGGCGGCCCCGTTAGCAGGTATGCGTGAGCCACTCGATCGGCCGCCAAACTGGAGTGTAGCAGCGCCACTGCCCAATCGTGTCCGACAATGTTCCAGGCCATTCCTTGACGTCCCTCTTCCGGCGTTCCTTTGCTCTAGGGCGTGCCTGGCTCCAATACCGAGCCAGGCTGCTGGTTTCTCCCCGATTATACTCGAAAAGACTGCAGGCGGCAAGCAAGCTTGGCCTAGCGGAGGTGCGAGCAAGGTCACGCTCAGCGCGTCCCAAGACGGGACCTTGCCGAATTCGCAGCCAAGGGTGGTCAGGCTCTATAGACGATCCTCCCATCAAACACGGTCATCTCCACAGACGCCTGCAGGATCTCCATAGGATCGATCTGAAAGATGTTGTGAGAGAGAACTGCCATGTCGGCCAGCTTTCCGGGGACCAGCGAACCCTTGAGGTGCTCCTCGCCCGAGGCGTAGGCCGCACCAAGGGTGTAAGCGTGCACGGCCTGGGCCACAGTCAACCGCTGGTCCGGAATCCAGCCTTCGGGGTCGGGACTGCCATCCGCCCGCCGGCGTGTCGCGGCAGCATGGATGCCAGCCAGGGGGTCCAACGTCTCTATCGGACAGTCGGAGCCAAAGACCAGGCGCGTGCCGTTGTCCAGCAGACTCCGCCAGGCGTAGGACAGGTCACAGCGGCGGCCCCAGTGATGCTCTGCCATCTCCATATCAGAGGTGGCGTGGATGGGCTGCATGGAGGCGATGACGCCCAGCTCGGCCAGGCGGGGCACGTCATCGCGGTGAAGGAGTTGGACATGTTCGATGCGGTCGGGGAGGATTGGGGATTGGAGGTTGGAGATCTGGGATCGCGCCTTGTGCATTACGCCCTGTGCATTGTGCCTCGTGTCTTGTGAATTGTGAATTGCATCCAGGATGGCGCGGTTGGCGGCGTCGCCAATGGCATGGACAGCCACGGACAGACCCGCCTGGTGGGCCCGATGGACCAGGTCGCGCAGCTCGCCAGCCGTGAGGGTGGGGATGCCAATCTTGTCCGCGGTGCGTGCATAGGGGCTGAGCATGTGGGCGGTCTGCGGGCCAAGGGCGCCATCGGCAAAGATCTTGACCCCGCCGATACGCACGTACTCGTCCCCCAGGCCAGAGCGCAGACCCAGCCCCACCGCGTGATCCAGGCCGTCAGTGGGAATGTGGACCAAGGCCCGCAAGTCCAGCTCCCCCCGCGCCCGAAGCACCTGGAGCGCGGCCAGGACGGTAGCATGGCCGGGATCGTGGATGCCGGTCAAGCCCAGGCGGTGGGCCTGCGCCGTGCCAGTGCGGAGGGCGTCTACCATCGTGCCTAGATCGGGCTCGGGGATGACCACGTACACCAACTCAGCGGCCGTTTCGAGCAGAATGCCGCTGGGCCGGCCTGACTCGTCGCGGAGGATCTGGCCACCGGATGGGTCGTCAGTGGTAACCGTGATGCCGGCCAGCTCCAGGGCGCGACTGTTGACCCAGGTGGCGTGGCGGCTCTTGTCCTCCAAGGCCACCGGGTGCTCGGGGATGACTGCGTCCAGATCGGCGGCCGTAGGAAAAGCTGGGTCAGTCCAGATGTTACTGTTCCAGCCACCCCCCTGGATCCACCGGCCGGGACGCGTCGCACGGGCGCACTCGGCGACGCGAGACACGGCTTCGGCCTTGGTGGGCACATTGTCCAGGTCAACCTGGCCCTGGTGGAGGGCGACGCTGTACCAACCAAAGTGGACATGGGCGTCGATCAGGCCCGGGATAACCGTCTTGCCTTGGAGGTCCACCACCTCGCCGCCAGGACGGAGAATCGAGCGAAGGCCAGCGTCGTCCCCCACGGCCAGTACACGATTGCCCGCTACCGCTACAGCCTCGGCCTGGGGATATTGCGCGTCCATGGTGTAGACGCTCCCGTTCAATAGGAGTAGGTCGGCTTGCATTCCTTATAGCTCCAGGGAAGCGAATACGGTGCCAGCCCGCTGGTGGCGTGCGGTCAGCTTGACCATGCCCCCATTTGGAGCGCGCACCACCCATTCCGCCTTGACCCGATCCTCAGTGACGTCAGAGGGGTAGTAGGAGAAGTGGGCGGAGGGCTTGTAGGCCCGTCCCTCCAATTGCCCCAGTTCCTCCCTAGGCTTGCCCGTTTCCAGGATCGCACCCTCCGGCAGCTCGATTTCGCATACAATGCCGCGCACCAGCGTTTTCTCCAGCGCCTTCTTGGTCACGTAAGTTGGCAACCAGCCCGTATTGTGCACCACCAGCCGCAGGCGATAACTGTCCTCGCCCAGCGGCCTGGCATCCACTTCATATAGCTCCAGGCGCGGCGAGATCAGCAGGTGCCAGATGAGCCAGTTGGCAAAGGGCGCGATCTCTTTCTCCAGCAAATCCGGCGGCGGATTCTTGAGCGCATAGAGCCAGTTCCAACCCCCCAACTCTACCTTACCCAGTTGCGGGTGTTCAAACGGATACCAATCCACGTAGCCCTTTCCCCCCAGCACCTCGTCGCTCCACTTGAGCAGCTTCAGATCATCTTCCAAAGGATGCTCGCGGCGCCAGTCGATGTACTTTAGGTCTTCAATGCCGGCTTTCTGCTGCGGATTCCATATCTCCACCACCCAGGCAAACAGACCCAGGTGATCGTACATCCAGTCGTTGAACACACCGGTGATGACCTTTTGGGGATGGTAACGAAAATCGTGGTAGACGGAGATGGCGGGATAGCCCGTCAGATCGGTGCCTTTCTGTCCGATCTTTTCATAGGTGCGCAGGTCTTCGACGGGTAGGGCCTCATCGCTGAGACCGCCATACGGACGCAGCAGCGCTCCGCTCATCGTGTGGAAGGCGACCCCACCCGTGATGTTGGCGTGGCGAGCAATGAAATCCACGATGGCACGCACCTCCGGTTCCGAGGTGGGATAGGGCCCTGCCCCCTCCTGTTCGTGCTCCAGCCGCCAGTCCAGGGGAAAGTTCCGGTTCAGATCCAGCCCGGCTTTGTCCGGCCGCGCGCCATAGGTGACACCATCGTAATCCTCGATCGATCCCTCCCGGAGCAGGCGGTAGTACTGCCCACCCGTCTCGGCTGGCTCGCGCCGCACGAGCAGGCGCGGCTCCTCCGGGCAGACCTTCCAGGCGCCATTGGGATCGGGAACACGCATCATCAACATGCGCCCGTCGCCGTCCATGTCCTCCCACACCAGGCCGCCGATGGGGTCCTCGTCGTAAGGGTAGGGACGTGTGCTGGAGCGGATGATCCTGGGCACGTCCGCTAGAGCCCACTCGGCGCCGTCGGGGTTCACCCGGGGACAGATGTAAAACGCCCGCGTATCCAGACAACGCGTGACGTCTGGGTCCGAGCCGTAGGCAGTGACCAGGCGGTTGATCAGGTAGAGACAGGCGCTGGAAGGCGCAACCTCGCTGGCGTGAATGTTGCCGTCCACCCAGAGTGCAGGCTTGTGCTCGTCCACCCCTGTCTCGGCGTTGGTCACCGTGGCCAGCCAGATGTCCCGCCCCTCGTGGCTCTCGCCAATGCTCTGCAGGCGCACAAGATGGGGATACTCCTCTGCGTAACCCTGGAGAATGCGGGTCAGATCCTCGTACCGATAGTAGGTGTCGAATGTAACTTCAGGCATGATGAACCTCCTTGGATTTCTGTTTAGGGCAACCGCCCACGCTACGACCGAGCGGCCAGCTCACTCCGTCGGAAGGTCCGCGCTCCAAACCACAGTAGCGCGGCGTCCAGGCCCCAGAGGATCAGACCGAGCAGGAACACCAGCCCGACGTCAAAGTACATCACGCCCGTCGTCTGGACAATGGCCAGGAACATGAGCGGTAGCACCACAATGACGCCCAACTGGTAGGCTTCTTGGAAGCTCTTCGCGCGGGCCGAGATCAGCACCGTGGTGCCCAGCCCCAGACCAGCCACGGCGGGGGCTACCCACAGCGCGAGAACGACCCACATGGTGTTGGGAAGAAAGATCTGGCCCATCGTCGGCCAAGCGGCCACGTTGGCCACCACCGCGTAGAGCACAAAACCGCCCCATGCGACTGCTAGCGCTGGCAACCAAGCCGAAAGCAGCTTGGCCAGCAGTAGCTCGCCGTCGGTAGTCGGCGTGTGGAGCAGCGCCTCCAGCGTCTTGCGCTCCTTCTCGCCGGCAAAGCTATCGGCGGCGATGACGCTAGCCACCATCTGCGGCAGGATCAGATACATCGGCGCCAGAAAGTAAACCAGGGCCAGAACGACGATCGTTTGCACTTCGTTGTACTCCGCGAGCTCGGCCTGGAGGCCAGCAGGCATCCTTTCCATAAAGGCATGCAATCCGGTAGAGGGCGAGCCCGGCATCTCCTGAAGGGCTGGGGCAAACGCGGCCAAGGCCGGCAGCGCCACCAGAATGACGATGGGGATCACGATCAACGGGATCGACACACCCTTGTTCTGGAGGACAACCTTCAAGTCCTTGCGAACGATGGCTTTGATAGCGCGCCAGTTCACGATCCTACCTCCGAACAAACTTCTAGCCCTTCGGCGACGGAGACCACATTGCCGACTAGGTTCGTTCTTATGGCGTGTCCGCTCATGACATGGCCTCCTTGTCACCGTACAGAGCAAAGTAGACATCCTCCAGAGACGGTTCTTGCGGTGTGACCCGATAGATTCGTACCCCGGCCGCGACCAGCGACGCCACCAGTTCGGGGATTGCCTCGCGGTCGGCGCCTACGATGGTGATTACGCCGTGCTCCTGCACTGGATTCGACAAGCCCAGGGCAGTTTGCAGGACGTCCAACGTCGTCGCCAGACCATCAGGTGCCACTTCGATCTCCAGGCGCAAGCTGCGTCCCAATCTGCGGGCCAGTTCGGACGGCGTACCCAGCGCCACCAGCCGTCCGTCCTCCAGAACCGCCACCCGGTCGCATAGTTTTTGGGCCTCGGCCAAGTTGTGGGTGCAAAGGAATACCGTGCGCTGTTCCTCGCGACTCAGTCGGGCGATCAACCGGTGGACGCGGCGGCTGGCAAGGGGGTCAAGGCCGGCCGTAGGCTCGTCGAGGAATAGGAGTTCTGGCTCGTGCAGCAGGGCACGGGCCAGCGCCAACCGGTGTTTCATCCCCTTGCTATAACCGGCCACCCTCTCCTCGGCCCGGCCAGCCAGCTCAAAGGTCTCCAGCTGCTCATCTACCCGCTGGGAGACCTCACCGCGGGGCACGTCGTACAGATCAGCGTAGATCTGCAGGTTTTCGCGGCCGGTCAGGCGCTCGTCCAGCGAGGGAGTCTCAGTCAGGACACCCGTGTGCCTGCGCAGGGCTGGTCCTTCATCCACCGGGTCGAAGCCCAGCACCTCAGCCGTCCCGTCGCTGGGATCGAGCACGCCGTTGAGCAGACGGACGGTAGTCGTTTTTCCTGCGCCGTTGTGGCCCAGAAAGCCAAACACCTCGCCCCGGTAAACCTCCAGGCTGAGGTGATCCACGGCCACCACGTCCCCGAAACAGCGGCTAAGGCCATTGGCAACGATGACGGGCTTTGTCTTCATGTTCCTACTTCCCTGCCGCCCAGTGGTCGAGACGGGACAACGCAGCGCCAGAACTCAGAAGGCGC
>CBDUWJ010000039.1:0-11684 GCA_965370895.1 uncultured Anaerolineae bacterium
CTTCAAACTCTATGCGCTCCTGCTCATCTCGCGAGTAGACAAGGAGACCGTCGCATACAACCCGTCCCCGAAAGACCAGAGGCGCGTCATTGATGATTCGCACATCAGCGTTCGAGATGTCACACTGATCGGCGAGCTCAAGCTGAATGCGCAGCATGAGCTTCAGCATCTCGAGGGGCGACAGGCCCTTATCCACCAGCAAAGCGATATCCACATCACTGAAGGGGTTCATTCGCCCGGTAGTGACCGAGCCGAAGAGATAAGCCAAGCTAACCGGTTGGTGCTCCAGAATGCGCGGAAAGTCGCGCCGGAGCTTTGATGCCAGCCGACCGACTGAGAGTGTGCCAAGCGCAGTTTCCTCCGCCTGCGCAGGTGTTTTTGCCTGATTCCGTCTGGAAGCCGCCGTTTCTGTCATTGGTCCAGCCTTCGAACGAACCGTCTCGTGCCTCTGCAAAGATACGTATGCAGTGTAAGCATTATAGCACAGTCATTGTGACAGTGCAATCCGGTAGCGGGCAAGCGTTCAGCGGTGATGTTCTGCCAGAAGTCATCGCTTACATGATGACCCGTCGCGCAGGTCCAGGCCCCCGCCGGCCTGTGGCCTAGCGCCGTTCAAGGAGTGCCTGGACTGCAGCCCACACGTCCACCTGCCCCCAGCCGTAGACTTGGTTGGGCACGCTGTCGGGCCCGTCATGGCCACAGGCGCAAACCGTCCCTCGTTCTCCCACGGACAGAGTTTGGCCTCCATCGCTTGTGCAGACCGCGTCCACCGTCAATGCTTGCGCCGTCTCGACGAGGATCGCCTCCGTGCCGTCCACATCTCCGATGAGCCCGGGGTCCACCGACCAGAGCAGAGCCACCGCCCCTGCCACGTGCGGCCCCGCCATCGAGGTTCCCGGAAAACTGGCATAGCCACCGGGCACCGACGAGCGGATGTCCACCCCGGGGGCGACAATGTCTGGCTTGGAGCGCTGGCTGCCATCCGCCGTCACCGGGCCACGGCTGCTGAACCCGGCCGCCTGGTCTGCTTGGGTGATGGCTCCTACGCTGAATGCTGCGTCGTAGATAGCCGGCGGGTGCTGAACCGTGCTGCAGGCGGGTCCGTCGTTCCCGGCGCTGGCGACCATCATCTGGCCTGCCGCCCGCAGATTGTCCACGGCGACACGTAGCGTATCAGGTAGACAGCCCTCCTCCGGGGGGCAGCCCCAGGAGTTGTTCACTATGTGCGCTCCCCGTGCCGGATCCCCGTCGTGGAGCGCTTCGCCATGCAAGGGAAAGGGAGCCAGCAGGAATTCCATGCAGCTCAGGTAACTGCCCGGATTGCCGATGCCGTGACGCATATTGCGGCAGGCGATCCACCGGGCGCCTGGCGCCACCCCTACCCGGTTACCGCCGTCCAGCCCCAGCACCGTCCCGATGGTGTGCGTGCCGTGGCCACTGTCGTCCCACGGCTCTGGACGGCCATCCCAGGGATCGTACCAGTGATAGTCATGGCTAGCCGTCCCCCCGGTCCAGCCCAGGTAGGCTTGCTTCAGCGCCGGATGGTCCCAGGCCACACCTGTGTCGGCACCACCCACGGTCACGCCCTGACCGGTGTAGCCCAGGTCCCACACCTGGTCGGCGCCGACCTCACGGACGTTCCACTCCACCCCGGGCGGACTGCCGGGGTCCATGTCGGGCAGATCGAAAGTGTGGGAATAGCGCCGCATGCCCGGCTGAAACAGCACCGAGTCCACCTCCGGCCAATCTGCAAAGGCGCGTCGCAGGCCAGGGCGCTCCTGCACTTCGATCATGTTGATCAGATAGTGGGGCCGGTAGGGCACACCCCGGCGGTCGAGATCTGAGCGCACCGATGTCTGGCTGCGCTCGGCTGTCTCCACCAAGCTGTGGTAGACCCACGCCCGCCGTTCAGCCGGGTCGGTGATGTCATCCGCCGGGCTGAGGTCGGCATGTTCCTCCAGAAAGATGAGAAAGCCATCGGGGTGAAAGCCGGGTATGCCCAGGGTCACGTACAAGACAATGACGCCCAGCCAGGCCATGGTGGCAAAGGTCGCCGAGGCGATCAGCCCACTCCGGCCCGGCTGTGGCCCAGTCCTGTCCTGCCGCGCCTGGAGCACTTTGCGCCCCGTCCAGAGCAGCAAGCCTACCCCGCCCGCGGCCAACGGCATCCAGATCTGCACCAACCAGTGGAGTATCTCCTCGCGGCTGCGGGGGTCGACAAAGGCAAGCGGGAACCAGACGTACAGGAAATGGGCCACCACTGCCGGCCAGATGGAACCTCCGGCGCGGACGGTCAGCTCGGTGAGGAGCAGGCCCAGCAGCAGAGCTGTGGCGAAACGCGGTAGAGCCCCAAGATCGCCAAAGGGCAGGGCGCCGCCCCCCTGGGCGGCGACGAACAGCAGCAAGCTGCCAGCCGCGGCCCCGCTGCGGCTGTGCGCCGCCCGCCACAACCAGGCGAGGGCAAAGCCCCGAAAAAGGATCTCCCCATTTAGGGCATCGGGCAAGGCCTGGAGCAGATTGGCCGCCGTCGTGCCTACGCTACCCAACGAGCCGGCCAGCACCCAGGGCCAGACGACAATCGCCGCGGCCCCCAGCGCCAGCCACATCGTCGAAGCGCTGAACCACAACCGCAGGCCTACTCTGCGCCAGGCATCCTTCAACGAGTAACCCTGACGACGCGCCTCAACCCCCCCCAGGGCCAGCAACAGATAGGGTAGCACCAAAACCAGGCGCAGCACCGCTGTAACGGTTCGCCCCGTGGTGTCTGTCCAGAGGCTTGCCCCGAGCAGGGTAGAGCCATCTGCCGCCACCGGTAGACGGGCCAGGGCGTTGAACGTTTGATACAGGGCGATGGCGATCAGCAGCGTGGCTATGGTGTGCAAGAATTCGCGTCCTGGTTGCCGGGTGACGACGTACAGGGGCACGAAAGCCAGTAGATCCAGCCCGAGGGTCAACGCCGTGGAGAGCAGACCAAAGGCCCACTCGGGCAACACAGGCTCGCCGGGGGCCATGAGCCCCAATTCCACAACAAGGTCGGGAGGGCTACCGTTCAGGAGCGCAAGCACAAACACAACAACCAGCGGCACGATGGCCAACCAGAATGCCAGCACCAGCAGGAGCAACCATTGTCCAACGCTGGGGCGAGAGGGGGAAGATCCTAGCATCAGTGCCTCTCTGCTGTGCGACTGGGAGAAGACTCTATTCGCACATCAACATCAACTTGGGTTGGCGGGCTGCTTGGATCGCCCAGGCTGATCCAGCACATCTGTGAAATCCACAAAAGGGTCAATCCAACCCCAGTCCTCTGGTGCCGCTCAAATCTCTCCCCCGGTGATGGCCGCCCAGATTGTTTTGAGGAAATGATCCATTGCAACTCTCTTGCGCCAGTCGAGGGCAATTGCCTACAACGAATTGTTGTATGTCGTGACGTTTTCAGGTATTCCTGAACATAGCAAGCATGTCTACAGAATCACCATTTTGGTCTAGCGGCTCTACCCATCTTTGCCGGGATACTTGTTGGGTACAAGGCCCATAAGTACCAATTCTGATCTCTCTCTTTCCTGACTCGGCCTTCAGCTTCTCCAATACTTCCTGCAGGATCCTGCCCTCGAAGGGAGTGTACATAAAGAAAACCGTCCCATCTGAGTAGTCCGCCTCCCGCGCATCTACATTCAGAAATTCGACCCGAGACAGGTTTAGTCCTTCTGCACAGCGCCTTGCGTACTCGCAAAAGGCTGGCTCAAACTCTACTCCCTTTGCCCTCACGCCACCAAGCAGATTCACCAGTATGGCGACCTGGCCCAAGCCAGAACCCAGGTCGTAGAACA
Organism: uncultured Anaerolineae bacterium; assembly: GCA_965370895.1. Classification (GTDB taxonomy): domain Bacteria; phylum Chloroflexota; class Anaerolineae; order JAAYZQ01; family JAAYZQ01; genus CBDUWJ01. The sequence continues at coordinate 3,828 of CBDUWJ010000039.1, forward strand.
CATCCTCATCCTTGAAATTGGCTTTCTGCAATAGTTCAAAAACGATCCTGGCGGGAGTTGGCTGATAGAACACCATCTCGGGTTCTCTTTCCTTTGTCTCTCCAGGCGCGTCCTCAACGAGCAACATACCGCTGACAAACTCATCGAGACTATCATAGCCCCTGTCGTTCTGCAGTCTCTCGGTTGAGGTACACCCAACATATCCCCCAATGTGGCGCTCTAGCTCTGCACCTGTGAAGTGGCCGGATCTGATGCTTGCCCGGAGCTTTAGAAAGAGGTTCCGGTCGATTTCTTCCAACTGGCTCTTGACCTTCTCCGCACCCTTTAGCAGCGCTTGCAACTCTTCCAGCTCTTCCACCTGACGTCTTGAGAGAAGCAACCTCTCAACAGGCTCAATGATACTGGACTCGAGATGGTCTATGGCCTCTGCTCTGCCAACAAAGCCTGTATCCTCATAGAGAGCCCTGCTCCTCTCTATGACCCTGATCTCGGATTCTATCTCACGGATGACGCCTTCCAACATGGACTCCGCTTTCACTGGATCGCCCAGCGCATTGCCGAGACACGGAGGCCGTGGGAGAAAACAGAAGACTGGTGCTCTCCGCGTCTCGCGCTCAAGTCCTATTCCAACTCGACAGCCAACGCCACAGCCTCACCACCGCCCAGGCAGAGACTGGCCATGCCGCGCTTCAGCCCCCGGCCCCTCAGGGCATAGAGCAGGGTCACCAACACCCGCGTTCCCGAGCAGCCGATGGGATGGCCCAGGGCAATCGCGCCGCCGTTGACGTTAACCTTGCCCCAGTCCCAGCCGTCTTTCTCCAGACTGCGGCCATCGGCCAGGGTCTGGGCGGCAAAGGCCTCGTTCAACTCGATGAGGTCATAGTCGTCCAGGATCGTGCCGGTCCGCTTTAGCAGACGGCGCACAGCGTGCACCGGGGCGATGAACAGCCACTGAGGCTCTACGGCTGCCTGGTCGTAGCCGGTAATGCGAGCGATGGGCTTGAGTCCCAACTCGTCGGCCTTGCGCCGGCTCATGACCACCACCGCCGCCGCGCCGTCGGTGATGCCCGGCGCGTTGCCAGCAGTGACGATGCCATCTGTCTTGAAGGCGGGCCTCAGCTTGGCCAGCAACTCCGGTGAGGTGTCGCGACGGGGGCCCTCGTCCGTGTCAAAGATGAGGGGTGGCTTCTTGCGTTGCGGCACCTCCACCGGTACAATCTCGGCTTTGAACCGACCGGCTTCCATGGCGTCGATCGCCTTGCGGTGGCTATGATAGGCGTACTCGTCCAGTTCCTGGCGAGTCAAGCCAAACTGCTCGGCGATGAATTCGGCCGAGTTTCCCATGTGCTTGTCTGTGAAGGCGCTCCATAACCCATCGTGGACGAGACCATCGATCAACTGCCCGTTGCCCAGCCGGTAGCCGCTCCGCGCCTGGGGCAGCATGTAGGGCACCAGGCTCATGTTCTCCATGCCGCCGGCCACGTACACCTCCCCGTCGCCGGCGCGTATGAGCCCCGCGGCCAGCATGACCGTCTTGAGCCCTGATCCGCACACCTTGTTGATGGTCACAGCGCCAACCTCGGGCGGGATGCCCCCATGGACGGCCGCCTGGCGGGCGGGCGCCTGGCCCATGCCATTGGGTACCACACAACCCATGAAGGTCTCATCGACGAGGGCAGGATCGATCCCTGCCCGGTGCAGCGCCTCACGAATCACGACGGCCCCCAGTTGCGGGGCCGGTGTGGTCGAGAGGCTGCCCATGAACCTGCCGATGGCCGTCCGGCAAGCACTGACGATGACCGCTTCTTGCTGGCTGCTCATAGCTTCCTCCTGATTATCGACTTTTCGAATCCAACTCGCGAGAACAAAGGTACACGCAGATCGACGCGGACAGAAAGCCATACACTCTGCAAGTCCGCGTTCATCTGCTATTCTCACCCTCGTTCATTCCCGGCTACCGTAGCCAGGGGTTGAGTCGTTTTTCTTCACCGATGGTCGTGACCTGACCGTGGCCCGAGTAGACCACCGTTTCGTCGGGCAGGGCAAAAAGCACACGCTGGATGCTATCGAGGAGTTGCGGCCAGCTTCCGCCCGGTAGATCAGTGCGACCGATGCCCCGGTAGAAGAGCACGTCACCGTCAAAGAGCACCCCCTGGTCGCGCTCGTAGAAGCAGACGTGACCCGGGGTGTGTCCCGGCGCATGGAGCACCTTGAGGCACAGTTGGCCAATCGCCAATTCATCGGCGTCGTGCAGATCCAGATCAGGAGGAGGGCTGGTATCCGCAGAAACCCCAAACATCGCCGCACCACCCGCGGCATCCAAAAGTGTCCGGTCGTCTGGGTGGAGGGCGAGGATCGCACCTGTAGCCTCGACAATAGCGCCGTTGGCATCGGTGTGGTCAAAGTGGGCGTGGGTATTGAGAACGTACCTGACTGTCAGCCCCTGACGCTGAACCTCGGCCAGGATCCGATCCGGATCCCCGCCAGGGTCGATGATGACCCCTTCCTTCGTTTCCTCACAACCAACCACATAGCAGTTGGTCTGGATCAAGCCGACGGGCAGTGTGACGATGATCAACGAAAGCCTCCTTGGCCGTTGGTCCCGGGTTATTGTGTGTCGTCCAGCATGTCTTCCGGCAGCGGGTTGGTTTCCACCTGCCAGTAGAGCGCCTCGAGAAGGGGGTAAAAGGCCGAATAGCGGGCCATTGTTTCTTCTATGAACTGGGCCAGAGCATCGGGTTGGCCGACATAGATCGGATCCCCCTCGTTCACCACACCGAAGCGGAAAATGAGGGGCATCCTCCTCAGGTCAATCAGTTCGACACCCTCCATCTCCAGAGCTTTCGCTACAGCCAGTTCCATCTCGAGGCGTTCGGACCAGGGAGGAGACTCTATGAACAGGGCAGCCAGATCGCAGTCACCCGCTCGATCTCGCCCAAATGCGTAGATGGCCGCCAGGCAAGGTTCCTCGCTACCTACCTCACGGAGCCGCGCCAGATTGTTCTCAGGAAACGTGCATCCTGATCTCATCGGTCACCTCCGGGGCCATTATACCACAGGTTGCGGCTAGATGTCCACCTCGTTAGTCTCGTCCAACGCTTCAACGGCCGCCATCGCAAAGGGCGAGATCCTTTGCGGAGGTGCGGATGGCTGACCACGAGTTCTCAATATTCGCACCCGATCAGCGTTTTCCCAGGCGTTCAGGCCGAGAAAGAGCAGGCAAGGCACGACGATAGCAGCCAACACAAAAGGCCATACAGGGATGGTCGGTGTACCCGAGAAACGGTCCAGGTTGAGCAAGATAACCGCGAGGCTGATCCACACCGTCAAAAAGTTGGGGATCGGGTCTCCGGAGTGCATGAGTTTCATCCCCCTGATCCGCCTCCGAGTTAGTGGAAAGAACAGACTGCTACCCATATAGCCGAGCTGATCCGTCATGACATGGGCCAGCGCAGCCAGGGCCATGACGAATCCAAGGGCCGGGGAAAAAAGGGCTCCGATTGCCCCGAGAAGCAGCGCCATCGCCAGCGAGTGGGTCCAGATCCGGTGCCAGGGCATGAAAGTCACCTCTACCGCATTGCCCACCCTCTGGAAAGACATCGAAGGGCCGCTGAAAACGTCGATCTTGGTTTCGGCGTCGTAGGTGTGGAGGATGCGGGACCTGACCTGGGCCCGGCCCGGCTCCAGACCGGGGATTTCGCTGTCAAGGTAGGCCATTTGTGCCGTCGTCACCACTGGCCCGATGCGGGCCACCACCTGGCTGTGCGCCAGATCAAAGGCAATGCTGTACTGCCTCCACTGGTCAGCCCCCAGCTTGAGTGTGTGCAGTTGTATCTTGATCCGGCTGCCATCCTCGTAGGCCTGGTTCATGGCCGCCGCAATCCGTTCGGCGATGGCCTGCGGGTCGGGCTCACCCGCGTGGGTGGTGATCTTGGCAGGGTCAATCACCTCGTCCACCCCGTCAAAGTAACGCACGAACTTGAAATCCAGGGTGTCGGGCAGCAGTCCAGCCAGGCCGCCCAGCAGCAGCCCAAAACTCAGGTTCTGCGCCGCACCGTAGACAATCTCCGGGAAAAAGCTCGCCACGGCTACACCGGCGACGAAATGGGCGATCCCCTTCACGGAGAGGTGCTCACCTCGAACGCTGTTTGGCTGCCAGAAGTCGTCTGTCCGCCCTGGCTTTGGGGCATGGTCTGGCCACACTTGGGGCAGAAGCGGGCCCCTTCGCGCAACTGGGCACCGCAGTGCACGCAGAAGCGCACCTGCGCCAGCTCTGTCTCCTCCCCTAATCGGCCACCGCAAGTCTGACAAAAGGAGGCTCCAGACACAACACCCACCCCACAGTGGGGACAGCGGGTAGAGGTCGGCGCCGGCGAGGGTTGTATCTTTGCCAATTCAGCTTCTTGCTCCCGAATCTGAGCCCGGATCTCGTCCACCCCCTTGCAGAGGCTGGCCAGCTCCGGTTGGGTGAGCGTCCCGGCTTCGTACAAGGCCAACACCTGGGCACTCAGCGCGTTGATGGCCTGGGCCTCTCGCGACTGCAAATCCCGGATCTGCTGCTTGATCTGGTTGACGTTACGATTGCGGTCGGCATCGGCCATGCGCTGACGCAGTCCGCCAATAGCCGACTGAATCTGGCCTCCCTTGTCCACCTCCGAGATTACCTGCCCGGCGCTTTCCATCAGCTTGTCAAACAAGTCGCTCATTATCCACTCCTTATCCTGTACTAGCGTCAGATAGAGGGCCGAATGGCAGAAAGGGTACAGAAATCCAAAAGGCGATTGTGAGCCCCAGTTCCCATGGACCCTCCCCACTGTCAGGCCACAGCCAAAGACCGTCTGCTGATGATCTTTACGCAAAAGGGTGTGGCAGGGTTCCTTTCGTATGTCCCCGCAGTGGGGACAGCGTAGCCGACAGTGCCCCCACGCCACGTGCCGGTCCGGACCGCCGTCGTTCCCCTTCCAGGATACAGTCCGACCTTTGGACGGCGACCATCTCCGGCCCAACTGTCCTCCAACTCTGCAGTGAGCCAACCCTGCCTGAGGTCACTGCCTGTGCAAGAGATGGTAGCCTACCACGGCGAGCGAGACGTGGACGTTCAGAGACCTTCCCTTGCCATACATCGGTACAAAGATCGCCGCATCACACAGGGCCAGACAAGCGCGGGTCAGTCCGTGATCCTCGTTGCCCAGCACCAACGCCACCTGCCGGGGATAGTCCACGGCGTAGTAGGGGCGACAGTCATCGGTGATCTCCAAGGCCGCGATCCAGGAGCCCTGCGCCCGCAGGTCCTCCAGGGCCGCTTCGGGCCTCTCCACGTAGCGCCATGGCACGCGCCGGTCTTTGTTGCGTCCCACCTTGCTGATGGTCGGATGGGGTGGAGTGGGCGTGATCCCGGTCAACACCACCTGGGTCACGTCCAGCGCGTCGGCGATACGAAAGACCGAACCGACGTTGACCGGATAAGCCACACTCTGGCAGACTATGACCAACTCTGCCGGTGATGGCGGTGCCGGCAGGGATCTTACGAACCGCTTCAGTGGCGTACCGCGCAACTGCTTCATCGTTTCTTGCTACAGGCGACGTTACACACCCTCACTGACATCGTAGACCGGAAGCAATGCCTGGAAAAGTTCTGCAATCTCGCCCGCCATAGCGGCACCCGACTCTATCGCTTCATCTGAGGCGGTGCTCTTGCGCAGGTAGAGGTCACACCGCTTCTTTGGTGCCACGGTCTGCAGGTACTCTACGACTTTGCCCCAGGTCATCGTCTGTGTCATGGCCTGCTCTGCGGTTTCGTGCTCCCAGAGGAATCCTCGCTGCTGAACCGTAATGTGCCCCACCTGGCCATAGCTCGCTTCCTCAGCATAGACGTCAAGGCTCAGTTCGTGCTTCCTCATCGCCGCGCGCAGCGTCCTGCGGAACTTCGCGTCGCCGGCCAGCGCCGCCACCAAAGCCGACCAGGGCCATTTTGCCTTCTCCTTGCCGCGGGGCTTGCCTACACAGAAACCATAGGTCACTCCCTGCTCGTTCACTGCCACAAAAAACACGGCATTCGTGTCACGGTGTTCCCGATCGAAGTGAGCAGTCCGGGCAACGTGGACGCCTGATTGGCGCGGGACGATCCACTGACCAAACCCCTCCTCTTTGCGCGCGCCGCTGAGCGCGTTCAATTTGTAGGCCAGAGCCTTGCCCAGCTCCACCCGGCTCGACCAGGCAATGCCTCGCTTCTTGGTCTCAAAATCACTTTCCCGAAACCCTTTGAAGCGGGGGATGGCCGCCTCCGCTTTAGCCTGCGCAGCGCGCCTTCTGGCTTCCAGTCTCTCCTCCTTGGCCAACCGCACCCGCTCATCTTCCCGCGCCATCTCTTCTTCAAACTGGATATTCTCCCAGATGCGGGCCTGGAGATCGACTCTGGTTTCGAGGGTTCCCCCGGCCGCGTACCGGATCGTCATCCGCTCGCCATCAATGGCTTGGACCACATACTCACCGGACCGATTTCGATAGGACTTGCCCACTTCAAATGGATGTAACATTAACCCTCCTTTGATTTCGCGTTCCTTTGTCTTTGGTTTCGCACGGCCAGATACCGTCCGTTAGATCAATCCGAGCCAGCCAGCCACGGTCGTGCCCTGACCGGCCAGGCTAAGGGTCAGGGGCAGTAACAACACGCCCATGCAGTTCATACGGCGCGCCCCCCACATCACGGGCAACAGACCGATGCCCGTGGCCACGAGGGCGATGAGGATCCCGCCCCAGCCTGTCAGCACCAGGACGATGCCGACCAGCAGCGCCAGCGTCGCGGCAGAGATCCACCGATAGTCATAACGGGTCACCAACCGGACGGCTCCCCGGCTGAGCCAGAGGAGCATTACAAAGGCCAGCGCCCCACTCATCAGCATGCCCGCGATCGCCACCCAGTAGGTCGTCGGAGTACGGGGCTGATAGATCACGCTCAACATCCCGGCCATGCCCCCCCGGGTCAGGTGCAACCCCGGCACAAAGAACAGAATGAAGGCTCCCACGTAATAGACCAGCTTGCTGGCCCCCTGGCTGACGATGAACAGCCGGTCGTCGCGCTGGGCTGTGGCATGCCCGGCCAGGAAACCACCGATGCCCCCCGTCACTATGGGAAAAAAAGCGGCAAATAGACCACCCAATGCGCCCGCTCCCACCCCTCGGGCAATCAGCCTGGGTGACAGATCCACCGATCGGCTCACGTGCTGGTATGGCACCTGCGCCTTGGAGATGATGTTCTGCAACACCCAGGGAATAGCAAACAGACCAACAAAGGCCGGCATCAGGTTTTGGAACGCCATCTCCGTTGGCACCAGATTCCCGTAGAACAGAATAAAGCCCAACAGGCCCGACAAGAGAAAGGTCAATAATCCGGCCGCTGGTGAGAGCCAGGCCTCAAGGAACCTGGCCAGCCCAGTGCTGCCCCGGTCGGAGCCTTTGGGCCACTCGCTCATGAACATGAAAAGGATGACGGCCCCCAGGATCCAGTGTAGGGGGGGCGCGCCCCCCCGCCCCCCCCCGGGGCAGACCCTGGGGCTGACCCGGGGCCGGCGCCCCCGCACCCCGACCACGACATCATCCCTGCCAACACCCCGAAAATGACGATCCTGCCCGAGTATTTCACGATCCCGAATATACGCCCCCCTGCCGAGAAGCCGGGCACGACCGCGCGAATGGACGATCGCACGCACCGAATCGGAAACACCGCTCGCCGTGGGGAAACAACCGCCGACGAATCAACCGTGCCAGTCACCATCGATATGATATCGTATCTCACGAATATCACATCAAGGAGATCGCCATGAAACGCATTCTTGTCGTTCTGTGTGCCGTTCTGAT
>CBDUWJ010000040.1:0-11649 GCA_965370895.1 uncultured Anaerolineae bacterium
TCCCCCTCCCGCCAGCCGTTCACCAGGGCCCACACGCGCTCCAAGACCTGGTCGATGTTCAGGGGTGTGGTATCAATCACTATCGCATCCTCAGCCGCCTGAAGGGGAGCCAGGGCACGACCGCTGTCGATCTGGTCGCGCCGCCGCACTGAGGCCAACACATCGCCATAGTCTGCTGACTCACCTCGGGCCACCATTTCCCGGTAGCGCCGGTCGGCCCGCTCATCCACCGTGGCATCCAGGTAGATTTTCAGGTCCGCGTTGGGCAGAACCACCGTGCCGATGTCCCGACCTACCATGACGATCTGTCCCCTGCAGCCGATGCGCCGCTGCTGGGTGGTCAGTGTCGCTCGCACGCCAGGGTAGGCTGACACCGGCGAAACGCCACGGTCTACCTCCGGCTGGCGGATCTCCCAGGTCACATCCCGTCCATCTGCCACGACGGTGTATTGGCGGCCATCATCCACCGTTGGCAGGATGACGTCGATTGCCAGTTGCTCTGCCAGGGCGGTCACACCGGCCTCATCCTCGATGTCGATTCCCCGCGCCAGGGCGGCCCAAGTCACCGCGCGGTACATCACACCTGTGTCAAAGTACACATAGCCCAGACGCTCGGCCAAGAGCCGGCCGATGGTGCTCTTACCCGAGGCGGCCGGGCCGTCAATGGCGATGATAGATGGTCGCGTCAATGCTTGCCTCCCCCGATTCTCTGGAGTCGCCCTCCACCTAGCCCAGCGCGGCGACAGTGGAGAATGGTGCTCAGCGTCTGCCTCGTGGACGCTTACCCTTCCGCTTCTCCCTTTTCCTTAACGACCGCTTGAGCGCCTCCACCAGACGAATCTCCTTGCTCGTCAGATAGCGCCATTGTCCCACTTGCAGGCTGCCGAGTCGAAACGGCCCCAACTGCACCCGCCTCAGACTTTGGACCGGGTGACCCAATAGCGACGCAACGCGGCGGATCTGGCGCTTGCGCCCCTCGTGCATCGCGATGCGCAGAAGAGATGAGTTCTTTTCGATGCGAAGCACATCCACCCGGGCCGGGGCGGTAGGTTCTCCATCCAGCAGGACACCCCGGCGCCAAGCCTCCAGTGTTTTTGGCGAGGGATGCCCATTGACAAGCGCTCGGTACTCTTTGTCGTGTTTGTAGCGGGGATGTGTGAGAAGGTTCGCCAGCTCGCCGTCGTCGGTGAGCAGGATCAGCCCCTCGCTTCCCATGTCAAGCCGGCCAACCGGGTAGAGCCGAACAGGAACCTGCACCAAGTCCCCAAGCGCCCGGCGTCCTCGCTCATCCTCCATGGTCGAAAGGATGCCCCGTGGTTTGTTGAGCAGGATGTACATCCTGCTGGCTGCGATCTGTATGCGCTGGCCATCGACCCGGATGTCGTCGCTGGCAGAATCCACCCTGGTACCAAGCCGGGTGATGACCCGCCCGTTGACGGTCACCCGACCCTGCCGGATCAGGTCTTCGGCCTTGCGACGTGAAGCCACACCGGCATGGGCCAGGACCTTTTGCAGACGTACTCCAGTATCTTGTGACACATTCACACTCGTAGGTTGAACGGGATCCTTGGGGTGCGAATCATGCGACTCCCACCACCATTTGGTGGTCGGTTGCGCCTCTCAAGAGAGCAGCTCTTGCCTGGCACGAACCGAGACGATAGCGATCTTAGCACACTTTTCCAGACGCGTCAATTCTCGTTTGCGCACCCAATGCTGCCGTCGCTACGCCAGACCGCGAAAACAGCAGCAGGGGGCGGGCATACAGCGGCAGGACTCCTCCTCGGATATCGGTAGGGGTGCCCTGACTCCGGGGGTGGCTTTTCCTGTTCTGGGAAAGAAGGGTCCCTCCAACACGCTGCGAAAGCGACGTTGTGACTCCTGAGACACGTGAAAGGGAGCGCTGTCAAGCCAGCCGCCTGTCGCACCGGTCGCGATAGCCGCAGCCCCGGCAGCGCCCCGGTTCTTCATGGCTGCGAGCTGCATCACGGGTGTGCAGAGCTTGACGCATGGTGTCGAGGGTGCCCAACAAGTCGGCGCGAAGCGCGGGAGTATAGTCGATTTCAAAGGTCCGGTCGCGGTATTTCAGGATGCCGTAGGCAGGCGCCCGGCCTTCCTGCTCCTCCACCAAGAGGCAATAGGCTGCCAGTTGCAGAACGTGCGCCCGGTAGGGCTGCTGAGGAGACGCGCCTGATTTCACCTCCACCGGGATCATGCCGGTTTGGCTGCGTACGAGATAATCAGGCCGGCCGGTCAGGCGATGGCGGCGGGAGAAAAGCGGGCGCTCACAGCGGTCCCAGGCACCAGTGTCAACATAGGCCACACGGCCCGCTGGCAACCCGGTCTCCTGGCGGGCTGCCCTGGCGCGGGTCAGCAACCAGAAGCCCAAGCCGCCCAGCACCACGGCCACCAGGATGAGCAAGCCAGTCACGTCAGCGCCCCACTCTCAGGAACATCAGCCTGTCAGCCCCAAGAGCCAGGCCGCAACCAGGACCATCACGGCCAGCACGAGGAGAGCGACGGCCAGCCACCGCAGCCGATGGTAGCCGACCACGGCGTGCCCGTGAGCGCGGTGCTGAGCCGTGCCCTGGCGCATCGCCTCCACGTTGGCCGAACGGAAACCCAACACACGGCCCAGCCACCAGGCCCGCGCACAATAGACATACTGGCCAATCTCGCTGGCACGGATGATGTCGTCTCGCTTTCCCACCTGTCTGCTCCAAGAGTGGATTAACGTACACCGTGATCAACGCTTTCGCGGCCGCGTCAGTCTGACGTGCACCGTGGCACATTTCGTGCTTGAAGGATCGCTCTTTGTCCTTCGTCGTTGGTCACTCGTCGTCCTGAATAGAAAAAGGCTTCATCGGGCGGGATCGCTCCCTCCGGCTGAAGCCTTTGTTGAATTCAGCACGGACGCCGAATCGTCAACGTTCTTCTGCCTGCCTCTGCCGGAGCCAGGCAATGACGTCCTCAACGTCCTGGGCACCCAACACGCTGCCCCAGGGGGGCATGGCCGTACCGGTCCGCCCGTTGATGATCGTATCGCGGAGAAAGTCGTCGTTTTGGGCCGCCAGGTCAGCGCTGACAAGGGTGGGACCCAGAGACCCGCCTTTGGCATCAGGATTGTGGCAGGAGGAACAGCTTTTGACGAAAAGCTCCTCGCCCTTGGCCGGATCTCCCGCGCCCGCCGGTTCCATCGGCGCGGCCGGCGTCGCTTCCGCCTCCGGCTCAGTGGGTCCGGGTGCCGCGACCTGCTCGCGCGTGCCCGGGGGTTGCGGCCCCTGCCAGTTCAGGACGTAATTGGTCAGATCCGCGATCTGATCGTCACGCAGGGGTCCCCCGAATTCCTGTGACCAGGAAGGCATCCGCTGGCCCGGGTGTCCGGCCGAAATGTTCAGCGCAACATAGTCTTCCAGCGTGCCGTAGAAGGCGATCTCTTCGCGGCCAGTCCACAGGTCTTCCACGTTCAGCGGAGGGTATATGCCAGGCAGCCCCTCACCCCGCTCGCCGTGGCAGCCAGCGCAATAGGCATCGTACTGCAGGGCGCCGCGGGAAATGCTCTCGCCCCGCTGTGCCCTGGTTTCCGCCTGCATCCGAGCCGGTTCCCCTAGAAAGATCACGAGCAGCAGAGCAGTGACAAGTACGGCAGCGATGATCGTGATGACAAGGTTTCTCCCAATGTTCATTGGCCCGTTCTCCTCTTCGAGTTCCTCTACTGGTCGCTAGGGTGCAGTAGCCCGGTGGATATAGGTGCGCTGGTGGAATGCTTGCTCCTCTCCCTCCTCCGGCCAGGTGAGGTCCAGCTCTGTCCGCCTTAACTCCCGCTGCCAGGTCCGAATGGTCAATATCCCCACGCCGCCAGGCAACTCATCCTCCACGGCTTCCTGAAGTTCAACCATGAACTCCTCCAGGTGTTTGGGGTACTCTATGGCCCCCGCAACAAAGGTCTCTGTGTCATACGTGCCATCAAGCAATTCGTCCCAGGGTATTTCATGGATCTTGCCTTCACGGTCCCAGGGAACGAACTCCAGAGCGATCTCCTCCTGGGGTGAGGCCTGAGCCTTGTAGGCGGGGGTGCCCATCCAGGTCAACACAGCGAACATGATGACGACCACGATGCCGATGGCGACCATCACCTTGCGATCCTGCCAGCGCCGTGCGGGACTGCGATCGATGTAAGGCAGGAGGAAGAGAAGGCCAAAGACGGCGCCTGGAATGGCAATGCCGTAGATGAACTTGCCCTCCACGAGCCCGCCAAAAACGTCGGGTAACTTGATGAGACCCTGAATCCACAGGAAATACCAGGGCGCTGTCGAGTGCAATGGGGTGAGGCTCGGATCGGCATGCCACTCCAGCGGCGCGCTAAAGAAGGTGCGAACCGCGACGAACATGACGAGCAAGGCTACAAAGACCCACAATACCTCCCGGCTCAGAACATCGGGCAGGAAGGCGACTCGCTCCTTGTCTTTCTTGTCCCCCGCTTCCACAGAAGGTGGCTTCGAGATGCCCTGGCGCACGACCTTGTGGTAGTGCACGCCAAAGATAAAGAGCAGGGCCAGGGGTAGGATGATCACGTGAAGCGCATAGAACCGGAGCAGGGCAGGCTGTCCCACTGCCGGGGCGCCGAGGAGTATTAGCTGAATATCCTTGCCGATCACCGGAATCGCGTCGGCCATGCTCGTGCCGATGGTGACCGCCCAGTAGGCGAGCTGGTCCCAGGGCAATAGGTAGCCGCTGTAGCTAAAGAGCCAGGTGATCAGCAGCAGCACGACGCCCACTGTCCAGTTGAAGCTGCGGGGCTGCTTGTACGACGCGGTGAAATAAACCCGCACCATGTGTACCATCACGACGGCGACCATCAATTCGGCTCCCAGCCGGTGCAGGTCGCGCAAGAACTTGCCAAAGGGCACGTTGCCCATTATGGTCAGAATGTCAGCGTAGGCTGCCTTGGTCGAGGGCGTATAGTAGAACATGAGGATGATGCCGCTTACGCCCAGCACGATGGCCAGGAAGGCGCTGGTCCATCCCAGAGCCAGGGTGTAGGAGAACCGTGTCACGCTCTTGGGATACCAGCGCGGTTTCATGTGGAACCAAAAACTGACATTGTGGGGCTTGTAGCGGGGATTGGGCCGGCCTGGCGGCTCGCCCTGGAACATCTCCCGCATGGCTCCCGGACCCAGACCGGCAAACACCGACGTCAGGTACTCATTGGTCCAGTCCCGAGCCTTATCGCCGAAGGATTTCTTGTCTTCTGCGTTTTCTGCCATTGTCACTCTCCCTCGTCCTGCGTTGGGCGGGGTTAGCCGCTACACCGAGCGGCTCTCGCCCTTGGTGAGTTCACCCGTGTCCACGATGACTTTCCCTTCTTCGGTCACCTCCACGGTGAATTCGTCCAGATCTCGCGGCGCAGGGGAGGCCACGAGCGTGCCATCTTTGGTGAACTTGGATCCGTGGCAGGGGCAAGAATAGCCCTTTGGCGTCTCACGAACCAGGCAACCCAGGTGGGTACAGACCTGGTATAGGGCCTTGAAATCGTCCCCCTCACGCACCAGGAAGAACTTGCCCTCCCGGTCTGGAGTCACCGATTCCGGGGGATAATCGTCCACGGAACCCATGTCAAACTCACCGCCGAACTCGCCTTCCTTGAAGCGGGGATAGGCAAAGGCCAGCGTCGCGCCGCCCGATCCGGCCATGAACAGGACCATAGAGGATATCCAGGTGTAGTAGAGGAATTCCCGTCTGGTGACTTTTCGTACCTCGGTGTTTGCGGCTTCTTCAGGCATCTTTGCTCCTGACCTCCTTTCGCACTTGATGCAACGCGGCAGAGTAGCTCGACCAATCAGTAGAGATTATACCATAACTCGCAGGAAATGACAAGCCAGCCAGTTCACCCCTGAAAGCCTGCAACTCAGATGTAGGGAATTCTTGGCAGTGCTCTAGTCAGGTCTGTTTCCAGCGGATCACCGCCTTGAGCAGCTCGATGTTCAACAATGCGAACCGCCACAACTGAAGGAATCTGCAGTTCACATGGGGGACACGGTCAAACATGCGAATTACGGGGATACGTGATCGGCGCCAGCCTGTCCTGCCGGCTGGTGCTGCTCTGGTAGAAAGCAGCCGCCTATCCAGAAGAGCCTTCACCGGTGATGGTCGCTTTCGCCATGGGCACCCCATCCAGATCCCGTCCGTTTCTGTCAGTGGCTTGCGCCTGGTATGCACCATGCCCCTGACGCTGTCCACCGGCGATCCCCCGGGGCGTACATCGGAATGCGGCCTAGACAACAGCTTCCGGTTGTGATATAATCGGCCCGACGCTGGCAACTCTGGGTTGGCCCGTGGCGGCTGCGGTCGGGAGACCTTGCCGAATGGAAGGTAGAATGGACGAAACCTCACAGGCCCGGTTCGACGCCGGTGCCAAAGCCTGGGAAGACTATGATCAGCAGCCGCTGGGGCGTATCCGCCGCGAGGTGACCTGGCACAACCTGGCTCCCCACCTGCCAAGCATATCCCCATGTACGGTCGCCGATGCAGGCCATTCCCCCCGCGTGTTGGATGCCGGGGGTGGGTCAGGAGGGCTGGCTCTGCGGCTGGTACGAGACGGATACAGCGTCTGGTTGCTGGACTATGCGCGCGCCATGCTCGACCAGGCACGCCAGACAGCCCAAGACCTGCCCCAGGAGGCCCGCGCCCGGCTAAACCTCTGCCCGATGCCCGCCAACGATGCGATCCGTGCGTTCGCCCCGGGTTTCTTTGACGTCATAACCTGCCACACGCTCATCGAGTACCTGCCTGATCCCCGGTCCACCCTCTGCGCCCTGACCGGTCTATTGAGCGCAGGTGGTGTGCTTTCGGTGTCCTTTGTCAACCGCCATGCGCTAGTGTTTCGGCGGGTTTGGTCCCAGGTCGATCCGGCTGGCGCCCTTGCGGGCCTGGAAGATGGCGCCTTCTGCGCCACCCTGTTCGGCGTACCAGGGGTGGCCTACACCGCCGAGGAGGTGACTGCCTGGCTTGCGGACCTGGGGCTGACGGTGACAGCCACCTATGGCGTACGCGTCTTTGCCGACTATGTGCCAGGCGAGCGCCTGGACGATCCCGACTTTTTTGATACCCTGCTCCGTCTGGAATTGGCAGCAGCCAGTCGGGCTCCTTACAAGCTGCTGGCGCGATACGTTCAAGTGGTCGCGCGCAAAGGCCCTGAGCATTGAGACACCGTGGACATAGCCCGGCGAGCGCTGGACGCATCCTCGGAAACACCTGAAAGGACCCTGCCATGCAAGTGTCCGTCGGCATTGGAATAACCAACGATTGTGACCTGGATTGCGCCCACTGCTACCGCCCCCAGGACCGCATCTACCAACTGGGCCTGGATGACATCCGGGCCATCTGCGAAGGGCTGGAGGTGGCGTCCTTCAACATGGGCACCGGTGAGAGCTGGCTGCATCCCCAGTTTCCGGAGATCGTCACCTACCTGGCTGAGCGCGGCATCAAAGTCAGCATGGCCTCCAACGGCCACAGCCTGAATAGCATGCCTGCATCACTGCTGCTCCGGTTTCACGACGTGGAGGTATCGGTGGACTTTGCCAGCCCGCAGGGGCAGGACGCCTTCAGGGGTGTGGGCAACTGGGCCTGCGTTATGGAAGCCATCGACCGCTGCCACACCCACGACATCGAAGTGAGCATTCTGGCGACATTGATGAACACCAACTACGACCAGATGGACGGGCTGGTAGCCGTTGCCCGCAATGTGGGCGCCAACCTGCGTGTCAACGCCTACCAGCCAGTGCGGCAGGATGACTTTTCATTGAGCTACGAGCAGTTCTGGGAGGGTTACCGGCGGCTGTTGGATAGCGGACGCCTGCTCAGCAGCAGCGAGCCCATCGTCAACGCCATGCTGGGGCTGGACAGCCTGGTTGGCTCCCCCTGCGGGCGGCAGAGCATCCGCTTCACGCCGCAACGGTACATCACCCCATGCGTCTACTGGCCTCACCCCGATCTGATCCTGGACGATATAGGTGGACTGTCCGCCGAGGAGATTCTGGAGAGTGAGCAGTTCCAACAGGCGCGCCTGGTGCCTGATGCGTGTCGCGACTGCCCACACGTGACGAGTTGTGGCGGCGGGTGTGCCAGCCGCCGCGCTCTGCTTGGCGACCTGAACCAACCCGACGCGTACTGCCCCTTGATACGGGGCGAGACCATCGATCTCTCCTTCACGCCAGCGCCGGAGAAAGACCTGCTGCGGGGGAGCAACGTGTGCACGACCATTGTTGTGCCGTGAAGCGGAGACACGAAACACGAAGACGTGACGCGTGAGTAGAGGCTGCTGAAGCCAGAAGCGTGGAAGGCTCTGTCAAGCCGGTTGGCGTATAAGAACCCGTGATGGATGGTCTGAGAGTGAGCGGGCTTGCTGCTGACAGCACGGCGGAGGGGGGAGTAGGCCTGTCCACAGGAAGCGCTCAATCCGTCTTCACGCGCTGTAAAAAGTCCCACGTGTGCGGTGCAGCCCGCGGCTCTTGCTCCAGGTCGCGGCGCAAGCGGTCCAGATCGGCCTCCACATCCACGTCGTACCACTCGGGAAGCTCGTGCACTGTCAAGCCCCGGCGGCGGCAGATGGCCAGTGTCTGGGGAATCACCCACTTGGTGCTCCAGGAAATCCCCTGGAACAGTTCGGGGTTGTGGCGCACCATACCGATGAGATAGTACCCGCCATCGTGGCCTGATCCCAGGGTGATGTCGGCGCAGTCCAGTCGGGAGAAGGCTTTCTCCAGATAGGAAAGCGGCAACGTTGGCCCATCGCTGTTCATTATGACCACCCGCTGGTAACCCAGCTCAAAGTGATAGGCCAGCGCATTGGACAGCCGCTCCCCCAGGTCAGCGCCTCGCTGCGCCACCAACCGGAAACCGTCGGGCGACAAGTTCTCAAAATAGGAACGGGCGCTCGGCGGTGTGAAGGCCACCGTATGGTCAACGCTGTCCAATCGCGCCATGAGTGCCAGCGTGTCAAGCATCAGGCAGCGATAGAACTCGGCGGCGGACTCGGGCGCAAGAGGGGGGCAGAGACGGGTCTTGGTCTGACCAGAGACCGGCTCCTTGGCGACGACGATCAGAGCAGCATCCATCAGGGCATCACCAATTCGAGAATTGTGTCGTCTTCCCACAACGAAAGGGGCTGCCCGTCGGCAGGGGTGATGGGCACCAGTCGGCCCCCAACATCGGCGGGTTCGGCAGCAGGGCGCAGAACAGCTACACCGGCGAAGGGCAGATCACCGACCGGCAACGGCGGCAAGGTCACTTTCACCACCTGACCGGGCTCCCACAGCCAGGTCGGATACCACTGCAGTGCCTGCTCTTCAGGCTGGATGCGCACCAGGCGACGTTCCTTATCCCACAAGAAAAAGACCAGCCGATACTCATCATCCACAGGGGACAACGCCCGCCAGTAGGTGGTGATGGCCACCACTAGCCCGGGGCGGACCACCGGACGCACGACCCAATCGAACCCCTCCAGCCGCAGCAGTCCGCCAAAATCGGCACCCACCGCCACCTGGGGCGCTGCTCCATCCACGAGGAATGTCTGGTAGAAGTCGGGTGACAGGTGGTACTGGTCCAGACCACGTTCCAGTAGTAGTAGACCGTGGTCGCTTTCGGCTATGCCAAACTGGGCATAGTCCAACAGTTCGCGCACGATCTGGGCCTGATCCCCCCTGCTCACCGGGCTCGATGGGCCGGTCGTGTCCAAGAGGATAACTCGGGCATCACTGATCGTGGGGAAGAGGTAGACACGCTCCCGGTGACCAACGTGGGGGTAGAGGTTCGAGCCCACCGAGATAGGTATTTCGGGCGGCAGGCTGTTCACGCGCTCGATAAGGGGTTCAGCACGGCGGGCATGCTCTGTCACTGACTCGAGCGCATAGCGCCGGGACATGGGTGAGATGCCGTTCTGATAGTGATAGGCCAGCGCCACGATCAGCCCCAAGCCCACCAAGACCAAGCTGACAACTGCATACACCCGGCACTTGCCACTTGCAAACGGTTCGGCTGTGCTTGCCACAGATTTGCCCATCCGCCCACTTGCCGTTTGCCACGCCAGCCAGTCCACGCCATAGGCAGCGGCGATGACCAGAAACGGCACGATGGCAGCCGAGTAATGTCCCCCGCCTGACCGCATCCAGCCGTAGCGGGAGAGGGTATTGATGGCAGCACTTGGCCAAGCCATGACCAAACTTAGCGGGTGCAGAATCGCTAGCCCGCCGCTGCTGAGCCATAGGTCGCGTAAATACCGCATCACGTCGGGCCGGCGCAGCCAGTCTACAAAGAGTCCCGGCCGTTGCACCAGATTGCGGGCCACACCAACAAGGCTGTCTCCCAGATGTCCATAGCGCACCAGAAAGGCGGAGCCGGACAGCCCACTAAAGTAGGGTATGATTGCCTGGACCGACAGCAGGAACCATCCCCCGCCCGCTACGAAAGCCCCCAAGCCAAGCCACCATCGCCGCCGGACAAAAGCCGCCCACAAGCCCATCATGGCCACCAGCAAGCCGATCTCCTCCTTGCACATGGCGGCCAGAAAGGCAAAGACGACAAAGCCCCAGGGTCGATCGGTCTCCAGAAAGTAAAAGGCCGCCAACAGCAGAGCGGGGCTCAGCGCCACGGCGTGAAAATCGGACAGGTTGGCGGCCTCCAACTGAGGGGAGAGAAGATAGAGGACGACGAAAGCGACCGGAAGCCAGGATAGAATGTGAAACGTGGTTCGGGATTTTGGATTCGAGACTCGGGATTCAAGAGGGCGATTACGCTTGATGTTTGCCGCCAGGCGTTTTTCGATGCGCTGGCTTGCGATAAGATAGAGGGGGATGGCGCCCAGGGCGATGACGATCGTTTGCAACCACAAGAGGGTTTCAGGCCCGTCGTGGATCAGGTAGAGGGGGGCAATGGCAACCAGGATCGGTTCGACGTGGTAGCCCAGCAGCATGTCGGGCTCTTTGAACTCCTGGATGGGGATGTCCAGCCGGAAGGCAGCGTCCAGGTAGGTGGAGAAGCGGAAGGGCCGGCCGTGGAGAGTATTCCAGACCGCCTGGTCGGTGTAGCCCAGGTCCAGGGCATTGGTGCGCAGGTTCTGGTGCCGGCGCAACGATAGGCTGCCAAAGACGGCCACGTATGCCACGATGAGCAATCCCACGGCAATGAGTTGGGCGAGATGATGCCTGCGGGGCAAGATATCGTGTAACCACTGCGGTTGCCCATCCCCTGCCTGTACCGTCAGTCGCTTCACCGGCCCAGCCTCAGCTCGTGCACGTCCGACACCGGATCGGCCTGACCTTGCCGGCCCTGGAACAGCTTGACGAAGAAGCGATAGCTCTGTGCCGGGTCGATCATGTGCTGGTCGTAAGGGCTTGTGCTGAGGCGCGGGCGGCTCCACTGCAAGGTCCAGTGCCCCTCGGCCCAGCCGCCAGCGGCAGGCAAGTCCTCGTCCAGGCTCGGTGGGATCGTCTCGCTGCGGATGCCAACCAAGCCGCCCTGCCCATCAGCGGTGGCCGTATGGCAAGCCACTGTGCAGGCCAGGCCCTCGCTCCCAGTCGCTTCACCCGACACCTCGCCCGAGTCCACCAGCCGCCAGTGGACGGTAAGAAGGTTGCGCCAGACGCCGGGCTCACC
>CBDUWJ010000041.1:0-11596 GCA_965370895.1 uncultured Anaerolineae bacterium
CGCGTCACCGAGATGATGGCGGTATAGAGTATGTCGCGCACCTCCAATTCAGCAGCCACTGCCGGCTCGGGCCGGCCGTAGGGCAAGATCTGTTCAGCCTGGGTCTGGACGAAGGGATAGGCGGCCAGGGTGTCGGTCATCACCGCCAGAGCCGAGGCCCGCACCGGCATGGCCTCCAGTTCCCCAGCCCAGCGGGCCGTCTGCTGTGTGTCGGTGAACCACCGGATCAAACGCCACGCCGCCCTTTCGCGTGCTGGATCGCGTGCCGGATGGCCTTGTACGATGAAAAAGCTAGCGCCGTACAGGGCCGTGGCCGGCTGCGCCGGGTCGGCCTGGGGGATCATGGTCTGGTACCAGCGGAAGGGGGCCATGCCTTTGCGCAGAGCCGCCTCGTAGGCGTCGGCGTAGAGCTGGCTGTTGCCAGTGGAAGAAAAGGCAAAGGCTGCCTGGCCATTGGCAAAGGCGACGTAATCCCCATACACGTCTTCGGGCCGCCAGGCCAGGCCGGCATCGATCAGGCGGCGCAGCAGGGCCAGGCTCTCCACGCCAGCCGGTCCGTTGAACGCGGCCCGCCGGCCAGCGTCGTCAAGCTGCTGCCCGCCGCGGCTGTACAGCCAGGCATTGAAGGTCGACACGCTGTCGATATAAGGAAGGCATCCCACACCGCTGGTTGCGGCTACATCAAAGCAGGCCTGTTCGAATTCGTCCCAGGTGGCGGGCACCCGATCCCAGCCGGCCTGGGCCAGCAGTTTCACATTGACCCACATGCCAATGGCATTCTGAACAAAGGGAAAAGCCAGGGTCTGCCTGCCATAACCGGGGAAACGACCCGCTTCCAGGTAGCCAGGATAGATGTCGGCCAGGTCCTCGTCGCTCAGACCCACCTCGGGATCGTTGAGGTAGGCATCCAGGGGCACCACCACTCCGGCCGCCGCGTATTCGGCGATCATGCTGGGAAAAGCCACGGCCAGGTCGGGTAGGTCGCGCCCATCGTCATGGGGGGGCAGTTGGGCGAGGATGGCGCCGTGGATCCCCACGTAGCCGCTCTTTGGCACGATCTCAACCAGGACATCGGGGTTCTCGAGCTCAAAGTCACGGACCATCTCTCCCAGGAGCAAACCCTGGGGACGGTCGAGTGGAAAGGGTTCCCAGAAGACCAGGGGCGTGACGCCGGGCGGCAGCGTTTCCGCTGGCTCGGGGACAATGGTGGCTTCGGCTTCCAGGGTCGGTGGGATGGTTTCGGGTGTGGCCGGCAGCAGGTCACAGCCGGCCAGTCCGGTTACCAGCAAGACCAGCACGCCAGCCATCCTGAGCGTGCGACGAGCGTTCAACGGTTCTACCATCAGAGGAGGCCGTTTCACGATAAAGAATGCCCTCCTAGCATTGCTTCCGCCGGGCATTATACACCAAGTGGTATCCTTTGTCACGCTCACGCAGGCAAGTGGCCCGGCAGATGGGTGCGATGCACCTGCCGTTGGTGCGTTGCACCTCCCCGGCCTTCCAGAATCGGTCAAAAGAGAGGGAAATCTTTTGGTTTTAGTCATCCGCTTTTCCGGGCCATCCACATGGATATCCCTAACGAATTGCCAGGACACCTGGAAATCACCGAAAAGTGGGGGAAATGCATTGATTCGCTCGGCCTGCAGGAATGTGGCGCCCCTTGGCGCAGTCCTACAACGACAAGATGAGATTGACAACCAGGGCAAGATAGGTTATAATATCCCCCGTGGAGGAGAAGGTTCAATGGCGACACTGACTGGCCCCTCCGGCATGCTGGCAGCCTGCCGGGGCAAAACCACGGAGAGACCGTTCTTCCTGCAAGGCCGGCCCGGCCCTGGGCTTGACCGCGCCTCCAGCTTGGCCGTTGAGGGAAGGGACCTGTGAGCGCTGGGATCTTTGCCGGTCGTAAAGGTCGCGCTCGCAAGGAAACTCTGACGGCCTATCTCTTCTTGCTGCCTGCCATCCTCGTCATCTTTGTTTTCGGGATTTGGCCCGTTATCCACGCGGCGTACGTCAGCCTGCACAAATGGAATGTCAAGCCCAAAGGCTCGCAATGCCTGCCCTACTGGCTGGCCTCTATGGGGCGCGGCTCGCCAGAGGCACTTGAAGAGACCGATTGTCTAGGGCTGAGCAACTACACAGATCTGCTAGGGCTCCAGAACCTGGCTGCGATCCTGGGCATGACTCTGGCTGTCATCCTGGGTGCGGTGGCCTACAGTCTGTGGAAACGGGCCAGGCAAGCGGAAAAGGCAGGTGCCAGGTACTTGGTCGCCGCTGGCGTGGTAGCGGTGGCAGCGGCCTATTTCCTGGTTCGAGCCATGCCCGGCCTGATCGAGTCCGGGGAATGGACATACCTGGTGGGCATCGGCCTGCTCCTACTGGCCTGGCTGGTATGGAAGGGAGCGGGTCTCACCGAATCCACACTGAGATTCATCCTGCGATGGTTGGCCGTCATCGCGCTGATCGCCAGCGCGTTCTGGTTCTTTTTCGTCGATTTCCAGCGCATGTGGGATCTGGGCAACCAGGATTTCTGGAAGTCCCTCATCTACACCATTTTTTACTCCATGGGCACAGTGCCCATCCAGTTGAGTGTCTCGCTGGCATTGGCCTATATCCTCTTCCAGGGAGTGAAGGGACAGGGTACGTTCCGCCTGTTGTACTTTTTGCCTTTCATCGCCCCATCCGTGGCCACGGCAGTGGTGTTCAAGCGCATCTTTTCCCTGCGCGACACTGGTTTGATGAACAAACTCGTCGGCGTGGTGGGAATACCCCCTCAGAGGTGGCTGCACGAAGCCAAGGGGGTGAACCTCGTCATCCTGGACCTGATCAACCAGGCATCTGGCGCGAACCTGGTCTGGCCCCAGATCTCTGACCCGCTCAACACCGTCCTCATTGGTCCCAGCCTGGCGCTGTTCTCGATCATCATGTACAACTGGTGGGTTTTCATCGGCTACGACACGGTCATCTACCTTGCCGGTTTGGGCAGCATCTCCCACGACCTGTACGAGGCGGCCGAGATCGATGGCGCGGGGCGGTGGGCGCTCTTCCGCAAGATCACCATTCCCCTGCTGTCGCCGACCACCTTTTTCCTGACGATCATTGCCACCATCGGCACCTTCAAGGCCTTCAACCACATCTTTATCATGAAGGAGCTGATGGCGCGGGAAACAGTGGACACGGCCAGCATCCTGATCTTCCAGACCTTCCGTGCTGATGGCAAGTTCGGCACGGCGACGGCGATGGCCTTTGTCCTATTTGGCGTCATCCTCGTCATGTCGCAGATTCAGAACCGCATCGGGGAGAAGATGGTGTTCTATGGCTAGATCGGACAAGTCGGGCGCCGCTAGCGCTACCAAGTCTGCCTGGCGGCGGCTCCGCAGCATCCTTGGGCGGGCGTTCACCTACCTGATTCTGCTCCTGGGTGCCAGCATCATGCTCCTGCCCTTTCTGTGGATGGTCAGCACCTCGGTCATGACCATCGGCGAGGCCAACTCCGGGCGGCTACTGCCCCGTGCTGCCCGCATGATCTGCCCATTCGTCAACCTACCCAAGGTCAACGAGACGGTCATGGATTTCGCAGTTAGCCCGGAGATCCGGCAAGGCGAGCAGGAACTGCACACCGACGCCTACTATGTGGAAATCCAGGAAGACAGCGGAGGTGGCGCTTCGACCGAAGGCTGGCAATTCCGCCTGGTGAATGCCAGGACCGAGCCAGTGGCCATCGCCCCGGTTGACGAACCGCAGGGCGCCTTGACCGAAGAATGGCAGCCGATTCCCGCCGGTGGGGGTCTGGTGGATACCGGCCGGGGACTGTCCCTCACCTTCGCCCCACCCGGCGCTTACGAGGCTGCTGGCCGGCGCTCCGGGGCTGCCCGAACTGACTATGTCAATTGCTGCGAGTTCCCGACCAGCGTTATGGACAGGTACCTGGCCGAAAGGGGGGAACGGGCCTACACCGGCCGTCCCATTCCAGAAGACCTTAGTGACTGCCGCACGGTTGGGAACAAGGTCAGCTATTTCTTCCTGGAGTTCATCGGCGGCAACTACTATCTGGCCTGGGTCACCGCCAACTTTCGCGACTATACGTGGAACAGCATCCGACTTACGGCCATCACCCTGGCTGGCATCCTCGTCGTATCGACCCTGGCCGCCTACGCCTTTGCCCGGATGCGCTTCCCCGGCCGGAACCTGCTGTTCGCGCTGCTACTTTCGACCATGATGATCCCGGAAACGGTGGTCATGATCCCCAACTTTTTGACCATCACCGGCAACAACCCGTTTCTGCCCTTTATTAAATGGTATGACAACTGGCCGGCGCTTACCATCCCCTTCATGGCCGGGTTTTTCAACATCTTTCTCCTGCGCCAGTTCTTCGCTCAGATCCCCAACGAGTTGTGGGACGCGGCGCGAATCGACGGGGCGGGGCACATGCGCTTCCTGCTCCGCGTGGTCCTGCCCCTGTCCAAAGCGCCGATCATGACCGTCGTCATCTTTTCCTTCATCGGCTCGTGGAATGCCCTGATGTGGCCGCTCATCGCCACCAAGGCCGGTTCCAACTGGTGGCCCATCTCCGTCGGCCTGCAGAACTTTGTCACCGAGGCCGGGCCAGAAACGCACCTGTGGATGGCCGGGGCCGCCATCAGCATGATCCCGGTCCTGCTCCTTTACTTTGTGGCCCAGAAGCAGTTTATCGAGGGCATTGCCACCACTGGTCTGAAAGGATAGGCTAGATACGGGATATTGGTTACTGGACAATGCCAATGTCCAATGATGATTGTGCCTTGCCCTGGAAAGGAGGTGAAGCAAGAACAAGACTGTGGACTGTCAACCGATCGATTTGTACCAAAAACTTTGAAAGACGGAGGAGAGTGTGAAAATGAGTAAGAAATGGATGTTACTGTTGGTGGTGGCCGTGATGTTGGTCCCCATGATCCTGACCGCCTGCCAACCTACGGCAGCGCCGGAGCCGACGGAAGCGCCCAAGGTTGAAGAACCGACGGCCAAGCCCGAAGAGCCCGCGGCGGAAGCGACCAAGGCTCCCGAGGAGCCGGCGGCGGAAGGTCCGTACGAGGGCGTGGACCCCACGGGCCAGCAGGTGCTGTGGTGGCACCAGCACACCAGGGAGCGCCAAGATGGCCTGAACCAAATGGTGGAAGACTTTAACAACACCAACGAGTGGGGCATCGAGGTCACAGCCGAGTTTGCCGGCGGCTATGGCGAGATTTACGACAAGATGATCGCCGCCATCTCCGCCGACGACCCCACGCTCATGCCCAACTTGGCGGTGGGTTATGCCAACCAGGTGGCCAAGTACCAGCTATCCGAGTCACTGGTGGACATGGACGAGTTCGTGGACAGCGCCAATTGGGGTCTGACCGACGAAGAGGTCGCCGACTTTCCCGAGGGCATCTTTGAGGCCGACGTAAGCCCCATCTTTGGCGATGGCCACTTTCGCATGGCCTTCCCGCCCAACCGCTCCATGGAAGTGATGTACTACAACATGGATTGGCTGAAAGAGCTGGGCTACGATGGACCGCCCGAGACCTGGGCTGAGTTCAAAGAAATGGCCTGCGCCGCCACGGATCCCGACGCAGGCACGGTGGGCTATGAGATCAGCACCGACGCCTCCCGCTTTGCCAGCATGGTCTTTAGCCGGCACGGCACCTACTTCATGGAGGACGGAACCTTCACCTACACCAACGACGACGTCACAGAGACGATGCAGTTCATGAAGGATCTCTACGACGAGGGCTGCATCTCCCTCATCGCCGAGCGGTATGGCGACCAGACGGACTTTGGCAACTACAAGACGCTGTTCACCATCGGCTCCTCCTCGGGCCTGCCCTACTATGATAAGGCGGTCCTGAGCGGCGAGCAGGGTGAGTTCGTCTGGGGTGTGGCGCCACTGCCCTACGCGGATACCGGAGACGATCCGGTGATGAACCTCTACGGCGCCAGCGTGACGGTGCCCAAGACCACGCCGGAGCAGGAACTGGCGGCCTGGCTGTTCGTCAAGTGGTACACCGAGCCTGAGCAGAACGCGCGCTGGGCCAAGATCAGCAACTACTTCCCCGTGCGCAAGACCGCGGCCGAAGGCATGACCGACTACTTTGACGAGAACCCGGTGTACAAATCGGCCTTTGAGCTGCTGCCCTACTCCACCTACGAAGCGCAGTGGTGCCCCTGCTACGAGGAGGTGCGCCGGCTGATGAACAGCGCCTACAGCGAGATCATCGACGGGGCGGATATCGACGCCACGCTGGCCCAGCTCGAGGCGGACGCTAACGCCAGCCTGGCCGCGAACCTGCCCGGCGGCGTGCTACCCGTACCCGACCTCTGGGGCCAGGTGCAGGTGGCAAAGAAGCTGCTGGTCTCCACCGACCCCAACTATGCCCCCCAGAGCTTCCTCAACGATGCAGGGGAGCTGGACGGCTTTGACGTCGAGGTGGCCGAGGAAGTGGCTAGCCGCCTTGGCGTTGACATCGAGTTCGTAACCCCTGACTGGGACATGATCACTCCCGGCAGTTGGGGAAGCCGCTGGGACGTCAGTATCGGTTCCATGACACCCACGGAGCAGCGCTCAGAGGTCCTGTGGTTCACCGATCCCTACTACTACACCCCGGCTAGCTTTGCCGTGCACAAGGACAACACCGACATCACCAGCCCGGACGATCTGTCGGGCAAGAACCTGGGCCTTGGCACCGCCACCACCTACGAGGACTATCTAAACGGAGATCTGGCCATGATGGGCGGGGAGATCGCGTACGACCCGCCGTCAGGCATCAACGTCAAGCCCTACCCCACCGACCAGGAAGCGATCCAGGACCTGGCGCTGGGCGACGGTGTCCGCGTGGACGCAGTGATGTCGGCCCTGCCAACCATCCAGAGCGCCATCGAGGAAGGCGTACCGCTCAAGGTTATGGGCACGCCCGCCTTCTACGAGCCCCTGGTCTTTGCCCTGGACAAGACCCGGGGTCCCTCGGACAAGATGGTCGACGAGTTGAACGACATCCTCGCCGATATGCACGAGGACGGCACGCTGACCACGCTGTCCGACAAGTGGTACGGCGTTGACCTCACCACCATCGTCGAGCCGGAAGCGGAGGCGCCTGCGCCGCCAGCGGGTGCCGGTGGCACCTTCATCTTTGGCCGTGGTGGCGACTCGGTCCAGCTCGATCCGGCCATCGTCACCGACGGCGAGAGCTTCCGCGTGACCGGCCAGTGCCTCGAGCCCCTGTACCAGTACGAGCCCGGCTCCACCAAGCCGATTCCGGCCCTGGCCACCGGCTGCACGGCCAACGAGGATAGCACCGAGTGGACCTGCACGCTGCGCGAGGGCGTCACGTTCCACGACGGCACCGACTTTAACGCCGACTCTGTCATCTACAACTTTGAGCGCTGGAAAAGCACAAGCCATCCTGCGCACTTTGAGAGCCAGGTGTTCGAGTACTATGAGTACATGTGGTTCGGCTTTGACGACGCCAGTGTCATCACTGACGTCGAGAAGGTTGACGACTACACTGTCAAGTTCGTCCTGGCCGAGTCTCTGGCGCCCTTCCTGTCCAACCTGGCCATGGACATGTTCGCCATCTCCAGCCCGGCGGCCATCGAGCAATACGGTGAGGACTATGGCCTGCCCTCCGTGGGTTGCGTGGGCACCGGGCCCTTCAAGTTCGTGGAATGGATGGAGGGTGACCACATCACCGTTGAGGCCAACACCGACTACTGGGGCGGCGCGCCGACGATCGACGAGATCGTATGGCGGGTGATCCCCGACGACTCGGCCCGCTTCCTGGCCTTGAAGGCCGGTGACATCCACGGCCTGGAGCAGGCGACGGCTGAAGACACCGCTTCCGCCGACGCCGACCCCGAGCTATACGTCGATCCCAAACCAGCGCTGAACACCGGCTACCTGGCCTTCAACTACAAGATCGAGGAGTTCAACGACCCCAACGTCCGCAAGGCAGTGTTCCACGCCATCAACCGCCAGGGACTCGTCGACGCCTTCTACGGGCCCTACGGCGAGGTCGCCTCCAACTTCCTGCCGCCGCTGGTCTGGGGGCATAACGACGCCATCGAGGACTGGGCCTACGATCCCGACCTGTCCAAGCAGCTCCTGGCCGACGCCGGCTACCCCGATGGGCTCGAAGAAGTGACCGTCGCCGAGGACGTCGTCGATGCTGAGGGCAACGTCACCTACGCCGCCGGGGACAAGATCCCGCTCAAGCTCTACTACATGCCCGTCACCCGCTTCTACTACCCCAGCCCCAAGGAGATCGGCGAAGCCATGGCTGCCGACCTCGCCAAGGCGGGCATCTTTGCCCAGCTTGAACTGGCTGGCGACTGGCCCACCTTCCTGGGTCTTCGGCGCAATGGCCAGCTCATGGGGCTGTACATGCTCGGCTGGGGCGGCGACAACGGCGACCCGGACAACTTCCACGGCTACTTCTTTGGCTTTGGCAGCGCCGACAGGGTCGGCGCTCCCGAGGACTGGGTCAAGTCGCCGGATCCGCGTGAGGGCTTTTACGCCAACACGGAAGTCGCTTCGCTGCTCTACCAGGCCGCCATCAACCCCGACCAGGCCGCGCGCCAGGCTATCTACGAGCAGGTCGAGGTGCTGCTACACGAAGATGCAGCTCGCCTGTTTGTGGTGCACAACAACACGCCGCTCCTCTTCTCCAAGACGATCAGCGGCTACGTGCCCCAGCCAGTCGGCGCCGACTACTATGAGCATACGGTCATCGAGCAATAGACTTTGCTCCTTGAGTCCGTTCCGAGGCGAATCGGAAGCAGTGTAAGCTAACGCGCAGGGGGTGTGGCTGTGTGCCGCACCCCCTGTCTGTTTGAACGAAGGAGGTGCCGTTGACCCGCTATATCATTCGCCGCCTCATCGAACTGCCTATTGCCCTATTTGGCGTTACTCTCGTCATCTTCCTGTTGCTACGGCTCATCCCCGGCGATCCGGCTGTGGCCATGTTGGGCGAGCACGCAGCCCAGGAAAACGTGGAGCGGATCCGCGAGCAACTGGGCCTGAACCGGCCTTTGTTCCTGGATAGAGAGGCGCTGGAGCAAGGTGACATCGCAGGCTTTGTGGATAGCCAGTTCCTTCGATATCTGGGCCGGCTGGCCCAGGGCGACCTGGGTAAGTCTATTCACCGCCGTATTGCCATCGCCGACGAGCTGAAAGTTCGCTTCCCAGCCACGGCTGAGCTGGCCCTGGTCGCCATGTTCCTCGCTATTATGGTGGGCGTACCGGCCGGCATCATATCGGCCGCGCGGCGCAATTCGGCGTTGGACTTTGGTACCATGATTGGCTCACTCATCGGCGTTTCAATGCCCATCTTTTGGCTGGGCCTCATGGAGATCATGCTTTTTGCCGTGATCTTGAACTGGTTCCCCGTCGGAGGTCGTCTGGATCCTACAATAGACTTGGAGACAGTGACCAACTTTTACCTCGTGGACAGCGTGCTCACCGGTAACTCGGAAGCGTTTGTGGATACCGTGAAACACCTCGTCCTGCCTGCAGTCGCCCTGGCGACCATTCCTCTGGCCATCATCGCTCGTATGACACGCTCCAGCATGCTGGAGGTGCTCCACGAGGACTATATCCGTACTGCCCACGCCAAGGGCCTGAGAGAGCGGGTGGTACTCCAGCGGCACGCCCTCAAGAACGCCTTCCTGCCGGTTATCACCATCATCGGCCTTCAGACCGGCACTCTACTTGCCGGCGCCATCCTGACCGAGACCATCTTTGCCTGGCCCGGCATCGGCAAATGGCTCTACGACAATATCCTGGGGCGCGATTATCCAGTCGTCCAGAGCGGCACGCTGCTCATCGCTTTCATCTTTGTATTCATCAACCTGCTGGTGGACGTATCCTACGCTTTCCTGGATCCGCGGATCCGATACGATTGAGGACGACATGACTGATAGAGAGAGCATCCCGGAAAGGCAGAGTGGAGCACCGACTGCCACGAGAGAGATCGCCGCGGTCGACTTTGCTGTACGAGAGCACAGATCGCTGTGGGGAGATGCCTGGCGGCGGCTCCTTTCCAGCAACACCGCCCGAATCGGGATGGCCATCACCGTCTTTTTCGTCGCTGCCACCCTGCTGACCCACTTTTTCTGGGAATACGATCCCAGGACCGACCTGGACTATACCTTGAAGCTCAAGCCGCCCAACCTGAGGCCGACAGAAGACGTCGAATCGATCCACCCCTTTGGCACCGACAAGCTGGGGCGGGATATCTTCCGCCGGGTTGCCCATGGTGGTTGGAACTCGCTGCGAGTGGGCTTCGTAGCCGTCGGGATTTCGCTGTCCATTGGGGGACTACTTGGCTTGCTGGCGGGGTATTATGAAAGCATGCCGCTCGGACGGGGGGGACGGACCCTCCTCGCTGCTGGGATCGGGCTTCTCCTGGGTGCAGGGGCGGCCTGGATCTCTGGACAGGCCTATCAGGCATTCCTGTTTGTCGCTTTGGGGGTTGTCGCTGCCTTCTTTGAGGACTTTTGGGCTGGCAGGCCCGCGCGCCTGCTGGTCTTTGGTATCGTGGGCTTGCTCATTGGTGCTCTGCCAGCCATGGCGCTCAGCCCCGCTGCTGCAATCTTATGTGGGGTACTGGGACTGGTCACCGGTGTGACAGTGTCCCTGCCGCTGGGCGGGTCGGTGCTGACCAGCACCATCATGCGCGCCATGGACATCCTCTTGGCCTTTCCCGGCATCTTGTTGGCCATCGCCATCGTGGCCATGCTGGGGCCAGGACTGGAAAAAGGCATGATCGCCATCGGCGTGGTAGCCATTCCGGTGTATGCCCGTCTGGTGCGGGCCACCGTGCTGTCGGTCACTCAAGCAGAGTACATCATGGCCTCACTGGCGGTGGGGGTCGGGCAGGGGCGCATCCTCTTCCGCCACGTTCTGCCCAACAGCCTGTCACCCGTTATCGTCCAGTCGACCATGGGCCTGGCTGGCGCTATTCTGTCGGCGGCAGCGCTCGGCTTCCTTGGCCTGGGCGCCATCCCGCCGACACCGGAGTGGGGGGCCATGCTGGGCGATAGCTACCGGTATCTGACCTCCGGCGCCTGGTGGGCAGTGCTATTCCCCGGGGTGGCGATTATGCTCGCCGTGTTGGGCTTTAACCTGCTGGGAGACGGGCTGCGCGACGCGTTGGACCCCAGGATGCAGGTCTGATAATTGCCCCGGCTCACAATGTTGAGCCGGACTCGGATTCTACAAGGAGGCAGTCACGATGGATCCTGACGACCATCTGGCCGGTCGATCTCAACCCAAAGCGGCAAGGCTGTTGTGTCTCCTCGTGGCCGTCACCGCTGTCCTTAGCCTGCTCTACGCTCTTCAGTACTATGCCGGCGGTCCCATCCGGCTGCCCGTGGTCAGTGAGTTCCACGCTCTGGCTCTCAGCCGCGATGGTTCTCTGGTTGTCGCCGGGGCCGAGGATGGGGAGGTGCGCCTGTGGCAGATTCCGCGCAGACTTGGCACCACGGTTACCGCCGGCTCTGACGTTACCGCCGCAGAGCCGTGGCCGCTACACACCCTCTCTGGCCACAATGCGGCCGTCATCGAGGTAGCCTTCACGCCCGA
>CBDUWJ010000042.1:0-11574 GCA_965370895.1 uncultured Anaerolineae bacterium
TTCGTTCAGTATACCTCAGAAGGGCGTTTTACTCAACACCGGTGAGTCTGTCAGGACCACACCATCTATGCCGGTGATTTAGGAGCAGCGGCAGCAAAGTGGGCCAGAACGGCCTGACCCAGGCTGACACCCCCATCGTTGCACGGCACTTGGTCGTGCAGCAGCACACGAAAGCCGGCCTGCTGCAGCCAGGGCACTGTCAATGACAGCAGCAGCCGGTTCTGGAAGCAGCCACCGCTGAGGGCCACCGTCTGCAGGCCGCCCGACTGCAGGTCGGCCTCCCCGGCGATCCGCTGGCACACGGCCACGACCATCCCAGCCATCGTCCGGTGGAACCGCCACGCGATCTCGGCGGGACTGGTCCCGGTTGCCAGGTCGGCCTGAATTGCCTCGAACAGCTCTCGCAGGCGGATCACAGCTCCGTCGTCGCCAGGTTCCAGATGAAAGGGGTAGATCGGTGATTCGTCCTTCCCGGGAAGCGCAGAGCCCCAGTGCGTCGCCAGCATCTCGAACTCAATGGCTGCCTGGGCTTCATAGGTTACCTGCTGGCGGACGCCAATGAGAGCCGCCACAGCGTCGAATAACCTGCCCGCTGCCGAGGTGAGCGGCGTGTTGAGACGCCGGTCCACCTGCTGGCGGACGATCCGCATCTCCTGGTTGCTGATACCCGGCAGGGGCGGCAATTGGCCGGTCAGGGCATAGACGTAGCCCAGGGCCAGTCGCCAGGGGTTGCGGATGGCAGTGTCCCCGCCGGGCATGGGCAGGTACTCCAGGTGGGCCACCCGGTGGAAGCCGCGATAGTCGCCGGTCAAGAATTCCCCACCCCAGATGTGACCATCGAGGCCGTAGCCGGTGCCATCCAGGGCCACGCCGATCACGGGGCCACTGCCTGGCTCCCAGCCGTTGTCAGCCAGGCAAGCGGCGATGTGGGCCTGGTGGTGTTGAATCGGGATGAGCGCCGCCTGGTGCCCATTGCCTTGTGCATACCTGGTGGAAAAGTAGTCAGGATGCAAGTCGTGGGCGATGATCTCAGGTTCGATGCGGAATAGGTGTTGGTAAAGGGCGACGGATGTCTCGAAATGCTCCAGCGTCTCCAGGTTCTCCATATCGCCGATGTGCTGGCTCAGGAATGCGAAATCGTCCCGGGTGAGGCAGAAGGTGTTCTTCAACTCGGCGCCGACGGCCAGGATCTGCCCGGCCTGGAACGGCAGACGCACCGGAAACGGTGCATACCCCCGCGACCGCCTGATCGGTTGGACTGTGGATGTTGGTGATTGGGGATTGCTAGATTGGGCATTGTCGATTGTGCCTCGCGCCTGGACAGAGTCGTCGTAGCGGGCATAGATCTCGCGGTCGTGCATCAAAAAGGCGTCGGCCAGGGGACCCAGGCGGCGGCGAGCTTCGTCGTTATCCTGGGCGATCGGCTCTTCCGACAAGTTGCCACTGGTCATGACCAGTGGCTGGCCTACGTCGCGCAGCAGGATGTGGTGCAGGGGGGTGTAGGGTAGCATGACGCCCAGGTAGAGGTTGCCAGGCGCCACCGCGCGGACTACAGTTGATTCGTCGCGCCAGCGGAGCAGGACAATGGGGCACTGCTGGCTGGTGAGTAGCGATTCCTCCTCGCCGCTGATGTGGCAATGGTCGTAAACCTCTTCCAGGGTGGCCATCATCACCGCCAGGGGCTTTGCCGGGCGGCCCTTCCGCGCTCGCAAGGTCCCCACAGCTTTCGCGTTGCTCGCATCACAGGCCAGGTGAAAGCCCCCCAGCCCTTTGATGGCCAGAATGGCGCCTGCTCGCAATAGACCGGCAGCTTGGGCAATGACGTCTTTGCCTGGGGACCTGGTGTCCATGCGATCGGCTCGGACCGATGGCATCCCCTCAGACCCTGCAAATCCCTCGGTCCCTCCCGTGCCTTCCAGCCAGACGTGAGGACCGCATACCGGGCAGGCGTTGGGCTGGGCGTGGAAGCGCCGGTCCAGCGGGTCGTCGTACTCCCGTTGGCAATCGGCACACATAACAAAGGGCTGCATGGTGGTCAGTGGCCGGTCGTAGGGAATGTCGCGGATGATCGTGAAACGCGGTCCGCAGTTGGTGCAGTTCGTAAAGGGATAGCGATAGCGGCGGTCGCCGGTGTCCAGCAGCTCCCGTAAGCAGTCGGCGCAGGTAGCGATGTCGGGCGAAATGAGCTGGTAGCCACCCTCTTGGGCTACACTCTGGCGGATCTCGAAACCGTCGTAACCGTGGGCTGGTGCGTCCCTCACCTCCACGCCGATGATCCGGGCCAGGGGCGGCGCCTGCGCCGTCAGGTCGCAGACGAAAGTATCCAGAGCCAGTGGCGCTCCCTCCACCTCGATATCGACGCCGCCAGAGTGGTTCAGCACCCAACCGTTCAGACCATTGTCGTGGGCCAAGCGGTAGACAAAGGGCCGGAATCCTACCCCCTGCACCACGCCGCGCACGGTGACCTTTTTCCGCAGGTACTCGCTATCACTCATTTTTTGCTTCTCGCGCCAGTTCCATCAAGACGCCAAGACAACGCAGTGCCTGCCGCTCACCACCCAGCCCCATACTGGTGTCCGCGACAGCTTCTTCTGCTTTCGCCAAGCCTCATATCATTCGCCGATCACGTCCACCAGTCTGATCCAGTCCAGTGGGTTGGCCTCGGTGTGGATCTGATCGAATCCCTGCTCAAGGCGCTCAGGACCCTGACACGCAGAAACCGGGATCCCAACCCCCTGCATTCGCGTTAAGCTCCAATTCCCCAAAGGCGATGAAACGCTCTCACACACCCATTTCCCATGGACTTATCTAGGTCCGTTGCACACCAAAAGCCAGTCGACCCATGCCTCCAGCCCCTCTCCGGTCTTGCACGAAACCTCAAAGAGTGGAGCATTGGCGTTAAGGGCGCGCACCGCTGCGCGGAAGGCTTCCAGGTCAAAGTCCAGGTAGGGCATCAGGTCCATTTTGTTGAGGACCAGGGCGTCCACCACGGTGAACATGCCGGGGTACTTGATCGGCTTATCGTCGCCCTCCGCGACGTGGGCGATCATCATGTTGACGTGTTCGCCCAGGGCAAAGCCGGTGGGACAGATCAGGTTGCCCACGTTCTCGATAAAGAGCAGGTCGATCTCGTCCAGGGGCAACCGTTGCAGAGCGTTCCGCACCTGGGGCGCGTCGAGGTGGCAGCCGCCGCCAGTGTTGATCTGCACGACGGGTGTGCCGGTCTCGGCCACTTTGTCTGCGTCCACCCGTCCAGCCACGTCCCCCTCGATGACGCCCAGCCGCAGTTGACCCCGCAACGCCTCGATGGAGCGCAGAATCAAGCTGGTCTTGCCTGCACCTGGCGAGGCCATCACGTTGACCGCCACCACGTCATGTTCATCCAGTAGCCTTTGGTTTTCGAGCGCGATCAGGTCGTTGGCGCTCAGAATCTCTTCCACAACGGGCAGTGTCCTTGCCTGCATGACTTTGTTCGTCTCCTATTCGATCTCGATGCTGGCGATGGAGAACTCTCTTCCAGCGATGATCTCGCTGCCTAGCGCATCGCATTCGGGACAGGCCCACAGACGGCTGTTGGGTGGGACATACTCAGCGCCGCAGGCGTGGCACAGCACTCGGGCTGCGATGCGCTCAAAGTTCAGTTGTGCGCCTTGAGCCAGCGTGTCCTTGGACATAAAGTCAAAGTAGAACTGGATCGAATCATCCACAAAGCCGGTCAGCTCGCCGATGACCAGGTTGATAGCCGTAATGCGCCGGGCGCCGGCCTGCTCGGCGTGGCGTTGCGCGATGTCCAGAATGCTCTGCGTGACAGATAGCTCGTGCACGGCGGCTATTATACCACAAAAGACCTCTGCCACGAAACGCCACGCTCGCAAGAGCCCTCTCAAGGATCTAGCCCACACGCGCTAGTGAAGCTCTTGGGCCTTGTTCAGCGTCTCTGACGGTAGAGAATGATTGGATACCGTCTGCACCGGGGCCTTGGTTGCACCTGCGAAGACCTCGGCAGACTCCTTCGGGGAAACCTGGACTGTGCGCGTCGCTTGTCAAATTCGCCACGTCGTGGTACGATAGGCAGCAAAGGGGGACAAGCGTGACCAGCGACATTGCGCTGATGCTGGCGATTCTGGCCATATCAATCCTGCTGTTCATCACCGACTGGCTCCGAGTGGACGTGGTCGCGCTACTGGTGCTACTGGCCCTGGTCTTGACCGGCCTCATCACAGCGGAGGAGGCATTTGCCGGCTTTAGCAGTCCGGCGGTCATCACGGTCTGGGCTATCTTCATCGTCAGCGGCGGTCTGTTCTACACCGGCGTCGCCAATCTCCTGGGCGACCGCCTGCTGAAAGTAGCTGGCACCAAGCCTTCGCGTCTTACGGGCGCCATCATGACAACCGTGGGCCTGATGTCGGCCGTCATGAACAATGTGGGGGCCACGGCCGTCATGATGCCGGCTGTCGTATCCATGTCCCGCAAGACCCGGATCAACGCCTCCAAGCTGCTGATGCCCCTGGCCTTTGGCTCGTTGCTGGGTGGTATGATCACGCTCATCGGCACGCCACCCAACATCCTGGTGAGCGACGCCCTGTACACGGCTGGCTTGGAGCCCTTTTCTCTCTTCGACTTTGCGCCGGTGGGCCTGGCCGCCCTGGCGGTGGGCGTGGTCTATATGGTCCTTTTTGGGCGTCGTCTGCTGCCGGATCGCACCCCAGCCGAGCGGCTGGCAGCCGCTGCCGGGCCTGATGTGGACCTGGTGGACCTCTACCAACTGGGCGAGCGCCTGTTTCGGGCGCGCATCCCCAGCGGGTCCCCGCTCATCGGGCAGACTCTGGTCGAGAGCGATCTGCGCCGGCATTTCGGCCTGTCGGTGATCGGCCTGGAGCGGCGGGGGGAGGCCCGGCTTGCGCCCGGCAAGGACACGGTTCTACGTCGGGGGGACATGCTACTCATCGAGGGCATGATGGACAGCCTGTCGTGGGCCGAAGAAACCGGTCGCTTGGACCTCCAGCCCGAAGTAGGTGTGCAGGACAGGGAGCTACAGTCGGAAGTGGTGGGCATCGCCGAGGTGCTCTTGTCGCCTCACTCGCGGCTGGCCGGCGAGACGCTGGCTGACATCCAGTTCCGCGCAAAATTCCACCTCACCGTCCTGGCCATCCTGCGCGACGGCCGTCCCCTTCGCACCGGCCTGGCAGAGCTGCCCCTACGTTTCGGCGACACGCTCCTGGTGCAGGGACCGCGCCAGTACATCCAGATCCTGCAACGAGAGCGCGATTTTGTGGTCCTGGGCGACATAGGGGACGGCCCCGCACTCCGGACCCAGAAAGCGCCACTGGCAGTGGCGCTCTTGGCAGTCATGCTGGTACCGGTTGTGGCCGGTTGGCTGCCCATCACCGCTGCGGCCCTGCTCGCCGGCCTCCTGATGGTCATCACCGGCTGTCTGACAATGGACGAAGCCTATCAATCCATCGAGTGGAAGGCGGTTTTCCTGGTGGCGGGCACGTTGCCCCTGGGCATTGCCATGGAGACTACCGGCACGGCTGAATTGCTGGCGGGCTGGATGGTGGACGGCGTGGGTGGCTTTGGCCCCATGGCCCTGCTCGCCGGGTTCTACGTGCTGACCAATCTGCTGACCCAGTTCATGTCCAACGCAGCCAGTACTGTGCTCATCGCCCCCATCGCCATCGGTGTTGCTCAGCAGATCGGCGGCGACCCCCATGCCCTTCTGATGGCCGTGGCCGTAGGCGCGTCTGCCGGCTTTCTCACGCCCGTCGCCCACCAGTCCAACGTACTGGTTCTGGGCCCGGGCGGCTACCGCTTTGGCGACTATTTCAAGACTGGCCTGGTCCTCGATCTATTGATCTTGGCCATCGTCATGATCGTCGTGCCCCTCGTCTGGTCCTGGCCCTGATCCACAGCCCCTTCCGAATTTGCATATTCTCCCAAGTTGCGGTACACTATGCCCGGGCGTTAGCACTCATGCTGTTAGAGTGCTAACGCGTTCACTACGTCAAACACAATATTATGTAAGGAGGAAGGTAACATGGCGTTGAAACTTAAACCCTTGGCAGACCGGTTGGTGGTGGAACCCACCGAGCGGGAAGACATGACGGCCAGTGGCATTTACGTGCCCGAAACGGCCAAGGAAAAGCCCCAGGAGGGCAAAGTGGTGGCGGTCGGTCCCGGCCGCAAGGACGATGATGGGAACCGCATCCCCATGGATGTGGCCAAAGGCGACCGGGTGCTGTACGCCAAGTACGCCGGCACCGAGGTCAAGCTCGAGGACACAAAGTACCTGATCCTCAAGGAAAGCGACATTCTGGGCATCCTGGGATAACAGCGATCTTGGAATAGCCGCTGTTGTTGAATAGCCGCTATTCCCAAACAGCCAACCAACCAAAAGGAGCGAATAGAAATGGCAAAACAATTGATCTTTTCAGAAGAAGCCCGGCGAAACCTCAAGACCGGGGTGGATATCCTGGCCGACGCGGTCAAAGTCACCCTGGGACCCAAAGGTCGCAACGTGGCGTTGGACAAAAAATGGGGCGCACCGACCATCACCCATGACGGCGTCACCGTCGCCAAGGAGATCGAACTGGAAGAGCCGTTCCAGAATATGGGCGCCCAGTTGTTGAAGGAAGCTGCGACCAAGACCAACGATGTCGCCGGCGATGGTACAACCACGGCTACAGTGCTGGCCCAGTTGATCGTCACCGAGGGGCTGAAGAACGTCGCCGCCGGGGCCAACCCGATGCTCATCAAGAATGGCATCGCCAAGGCCGCCGAAGCGGTTGTCGAGGCCCTGCGTGAGATGTCCGAGGACATTGACACCAGGGAAGAGATTGCCAACGTGGCCGCCATCTCGGCCAACGACATGGAGATCGGCGAGTTGATCGCCGAGGTGATGGAGAAGGTGGGCAAGGACGGGGTCATTACCGTCGAAGAGAGCAAGACCCTGGCCTTCGAGACCGAGTACGTGGACGGTATGCAGTTCGACCGCGGCTACATCTCGCCCTACTTTGTCAGCGATCCCGAGCGCATGGAGGCGGTGCTGGATGATCCCATGATCCTGATCCACGACAAAAAGATCTCTTCGGCTCAGGACATCATCCCCGTTCTGGAAAAGATGGTGCAGGTCGGCAAAAAGAACATGGTCATCATCTGCGAGGACGTAGATGGCGAGGCCTTGGCCACGCTGGTGCTGAACAAGCTGCGTGGCGTGTTCAACGTCCTGGCCATCAAGGCCCCTGGCTTTGGCGACCGGCGCAAGGCGATGCTGCAAGACGTCGCGGTGTTGACCGGTGGTGAGGTGATCACCGAAGAGATGGGTCGTAAGCTGGAGACGACCCAGATCGGCGACCTCGGCCGCGCGGTGAAGGTCATCTCCACCAAAGATGATACGACCATCGTCGGCATCGAGGACGAGGCCATCAGCAACAACATCCTGGGGCGCATCAACCAGATCAAGGCCGAGATCGACGCTAGCACATCGGACTATGACAAGGAAAAGCTGCAGGAGCGGCTGGCCAAGCTGTCGGGTGGTGTGGCCATCATCCGCGTGGGCGCCGGCACCGAGGTGGAGCTAAAGGAGAAAAAGCACCGGGTGGAGGACGCCCTGAGCGCCACCCGCGCGGCCGTAGAGGAAGGGATCGTGCCCGGTGGTGGCGTATCCCTTATCAACTCCATCCCGGCCTTGGACGGCGTCAAAATGGAGTTTGATGACGAGAACACGGGTGTGACCCTCCTGCGGCGAGCGTTGGAGGAGCCCATGCGCCAGTTGGCCGCCAATGCGGGCAAGAATGGCGCCGTCATCGTCGAGAACGTCCGGCGCCAGCAGGCGGAGCAGGACGATCCTGCCGTCGGCTACGACGTCTTGCGGAACGTGTACGTGAACATGGTCGAGCAGGGCATCATCGACCCCGTGAAGGTGACGCGCAGCGCCGTAGA
The DNA here is from genome assembly GCA_965370895.1 of uncultured Anaerolineae bacterium. GTDB lineage: Bacteria > Chloroflexota > Anaerolineae > JAAYZQ01 > JAAYZQ01 > CBDUWJ01. The sequence continues at coordinate 7,942 of CBDUWJ010000042.1, forward strand.
GAATGCGGCCAGCATCGCGGCCATGATCCTGACGACCGAAGCGCTGATCACCGACCTCCCGGAGGAGACACCGCCGCCGGCGGCGCCTCCCATGCCCCAGTACTAGACCGCTAACCGGTCACCGCTAGCCACTGGTGAAGCAGCCAATGGCAGCGCTGATAGATCCGGCAGCCCCTCCACTCGGGGGGGCTGCCGGTGCGTTTGCACGCAAAGGCGACGCCGGAGCGCGTATCCTTGAATCGGCCGGGGCCTGGCATACGTCCCATCTCTGCCCATGGCGCACTGTGGTTCGTCACGCACTGTCGGTGCTCCGCTCCCGGCAGGAGTGTATTCTCAGAGCAGCAGAACCGCCGATCGGACAGGGGGGCGAGGGGGGCTCTTTGATACCCCGTCTTTCCACGTTCTTGCTCTGTGTCGCCAGATATGGTATAATCGCTGGCACGCTCGTCCTGATTTGCCAGAGTCCCGTTCAAGCCCGGGACTGGGACTCGGCATACTGCTGCTGACAGTGGCATAGATTGCGGGTCTGGCCCGCGATTGGTACCGCGTCATGCAACGTGACCGAACCCGGCAATCTTTGGAGGTTCTTTTAGATTGAAAGTACCTGCTCCGAATAGGCCTGGAGGGCACAGCCGGCCTCCCGTGTGGTTGCGCCTGGCCCTTGTCCTCATAGTGCTGGTCTTTTTGCTTGGCGGAGCCTATTCCGGCTACCTGTTCTATGCCACAGTCCGGGAGATGGTGGCCCATACCGAGCTGCCCGCTCTGCCCGTCATCCGGTTGCCAGCCATCCGCCTGCCACAGGCTGTGGCTGAGGAGGATCCTCTACGACCGCTGCCCCAAATGCCGGACATGACCCCTGTCGCCGCCTCAGGCGAGTTTGCCTATGCGCCGCCACCGGCTGCGCCTGCTACCGGGAAGCGGATCAACGTCCTACTGGTGGGTGTTGACATTAGGGGAAAGACAGGTTGGAACACTCGCACCGACACGATCATCATCGTCACCGTGGATCCGATTAACAAGACGGCGGGTATGCTCTCCATTCCCCGCGACCTGCAACTGCCCATCCCTGGCAATGGCGAGGACCGGATCAACACAGCCAATGTCTGGGGGGAGGAGTACGACTATCCTGGTGGCGGCCCAGCGCTCCTCAAGCGCACCATAGAGGTCAATTTCGACATCCCTATTGACTACTATGTCATGGTGAATTTCCAGAGCTTTAAGCAGATTCTCGACATTCTGGGGGGTGTGGAGGTGAACGTGCCCAAGACCCTGCACGACACTCAGTACCCCGACCCCAAACCAGGCGATCCCTACGCCTTCAAGACGATCCACTTTGACGCCGGTTGGCAGCACATGGATGGCAGCCGTGCCCTGGAGTACTCCCGTTCCCGGATGAGCACCAGCGACTTTGACCGCGCCAAGCGCCAGCAATTGGTCCTCGTCGCCATCCGCGACAAGGCATTGAATCTGAACCTGCTGCCCAAACTGCCGTCGTTGATGGCGACCATGGCCAACAATATCAAGACCGACATGACTACCGACGAAATGGTGGAACTGGCCCGGCTGGCCCCACAGATAGACATGGCCAACATCAAGCAGAAAGTCATCGAAAAGCCGCTGGTCTATGGCTACCGGACCGAAGGCGGAGCTGCCGTGCAGTTGCCCAAGTGGGACCTGATCAACCCCGTGATCGCCGATCTGTTCGCCGCGCCTGTGATCGCCGCCGCGACCGCGGAACCGACCGCCACGCCCGCGCCGCCTACGCCCACGCCCACCTTGGCCCCGATTCAGCTTGAGGGGTTGCAGCACCTGGCCCGCGAAGGGGCGCGCATAGCCGTACAAAACGGCACGTCGGAGCCCAACTTTGCTGCTCGCGTGGCGGCCCAGTTGATGGAGCAGGGCTACCAGGTTGTCGAATTCGGCGACGCCGACCGCTTGGACTATCCCGCCACGGTCATCGTCGATTATGCGGGCAAGACATTTACCCTCGATCGCTTGGCAGAGATCTTCCAGGTGGCGCCTGAGAACGTGCGGCACAGCCCGAATCTGCGCAGCCAGATCGACATCAGGGTCATTGTGGGCCAGGATTTCGTGCTCGTGCCCTGAGGGTTGTTGGTCACAAACCCGCTGAGCACGCCGGCATGGCAACTCGATGCCAATGGCCAACCCCGATAAATTTCGCAGGGCGGGTATCCCTGCCTGCCTCTGGTTCAAACCCAAGTCATGTTCTCTGATGCTGCATGTAGCTCTATCGGAAGGTCTTGGCCAGCCCACTGCCATGTGGTTTGGTAGGCACCTTTTGGTTCGGGGGAAGCGTTGAAGCGCAATCGCCAACCGTATCATCCAGAGCAGACCCGCCAGGTGGCAGCCCGTCAAGATGCGGGGGGGCCAAGCGGCGTGATGCCCTGGCGCATCTGGCGTCTAACGGGCCGCGGCGATCACAGCCTGGAGGGCGGTGTGGTGATCGAAGAGCCGTTGGAGATCCGGCTGGATGGCCGGACGGTCGCGGTCTTGATGCGCACGCCGGGCATGGAGAAGGAGCTGGCAGCCGGGTTCTGCCTGGGCGAGGGGCTGGTGGTGGACTTGATGGATATCGCTCTGGTCCGCCACTGCGGGCGAACGATGGCCGAAGAAACCTCTAGCGAGACGGTCGCGGAAGATGCGCTTGACGGCTCGCGCAACCGAGTGGACGTGACCTTGATGCCCGCTGCGGCTGCCGTTGACAACTCTTCCGGCCATGGCGCCGGCCAGATCGAGGTCGTACAATTCATTCGCTCAGGCTGTGGGCGCACTGACGTGAGCACCCTGGCCGAGGGCCTGGCCCCCGTCGAGGCCCGCGTCACAATCAAGGCTGACGTGCTGCGCCGCCTGGGCGGCCAGATCACGCGCCAGCAGGCCGCTTACCGAGCCGCAGGTGGCATCCACGCTGCAGCCGTGTTCGACGCCGACGGCCGCTGCCTGGTGGTCTGCGAGGACATTGGCCGCCACAACGCCGTCGACAAGGCCACCGGCTACTGTCTGCTGCGCGGCATCTCCCTGGCGGACAAGGTCTTGGTCAGCACCGGGCGGGCGAGCTACGACATGGTGGCCAAAGGCGCCCGGCTGGGGGTGCCCATCATCGCTTCCATCTCCTCCCCCACCTCTCTGGCCGTCGAACTGGCTGAAGCCCTCAATTGCACCCTCCTGGGCTACCTGCGGGGCAAGGCCCTAAACGTCTACACCCACGGCTGGCGGATCATCGCCTCCTGACGCACCACGCGAGACGATACCCCGCGCCTTTATCGCGCATCATCGGTTACGCGGGATCGAGGGCAGATAGACGTAATGCCTCTCCGGAGGTTCCACGCCAAGCCTCACAACAAAGGCATCGTAGCTCGAGCTGCCAGGATCGACCGGCGTTCCCCAGTCACCGTAGGTGACGTTGCTCTCCCCCACCACGTAGATGCTGGTTTCGTCCGCGGCGATGGCGTGGCCATAGTCAATGTCGTCTCCCCCCAGGAAGGTGTTCCACTGCAAGGCGCCACTACTGCTCAGTTGGGCCACAAAGGCATCCCAACTCCCTGAATGGGGGCTGACCGGCGTCCCCCAGGTGTCGCTGCTCTGTCCTGCCACGTAAATCCTGCCAGCCGTGGC
>CBDUWJ010000043.1:0-11558 GCA_965370895.1 uncultured Anaerolineae bacterium
TGCTGGATCTGGCTCGTTCCCTCGATGATCTCCAGGGCGCGGCAGTCGCGGTAGTAGCGCTCGATAGCGTATTCCTTCATGTAACCGTAGCCGCCATGGACCTGGAGCAGGTGGTTCGTGACCTCGCGAGCTGTCCTCGCGCCGAAGAGCTTGGTGATGGATGCCTGCGAGGTGTAATCCTGTCCCGAGTCGGCGAGCCAGGCGGTGTGAGTCACCAGGCAGCGCAGGGCCTCGATCTGGGTCTTGGCGTCGGCGATGAAGTTCTGAATGGCCTGCTTCTGGGCGATGGGCACACCGAACTGAATGTGCTCGATGGAAAACTTGACCGCCTCTTCCAGCGCCCGTTCCGTGCCACCCAGAGCGAGAGCTCCCATCCCCAGGCGGCTCAGGTCCAGGGCCTGTAAAGCGATCTTGAGCCCCTGACCCTCTTCCCCCAGGCGGTTAGCGGCCGGCACGCGGGCGTCGTCCAGGTAGAGTGTGTTGCACGACACGCCCCGCAGACCCAGGGTCTTTTCCCGGTAGCCTACTTTGAGGCCCGGTGTGTCCTTCTCTACCAGAAAGGCCGTGATGCCGCCGTCAGCTCTGGCAAAGACGATGATGAGGCCTGCCAGCGACCCGTTGCAGACCCAGGTCTTGGAGCCATTGAGGATATAGTCGCCGTTCTGGCGAGTGGCCGTGGTCACCAGGCCGGACGGATCGGATCCGGCGCCGGGCTCGGTCAGGGCAAAGGCGCCTAGCATTTCGCCAAAGGCCAGCGCCTCCAGGTAGCGGCCCTTCTGGTCCTCGGTGCCGTGGGCCAGGACAGGTTCGACCACCAAGCTGTTGTGGACGCTCAGGGTGAGCGCAGTGGACATGTCGGCCCGGGAGAGCTCCTCGAGCATGAGCATGTAGGTGAAGACATCCAGGCCTGCGCCATCCAGCTCCTCGGGCACCAGCGCCGCCCAGAAGCCCTGATCGACCGCCTTGCCCAGCAGTCCGACCGGCGGTTGTTCGTCCTGGTCGATCTGTTCGCCCTGGGGCCGTATCTCGTTGGTGCAAAAATCGGCGAACATCTTTTTGAACATCAACTGATCTTCGCTCAGTCTGAAATCCATGGGATTTCCTCCTCGTGCCTGACGAAAAACTGGAGGTGCGGGATCGTGAACTTGACAACGAAGCAGCGAGTAGACGGTGCGCGTCAAGTCAGCCTCTAGGCCGCATCCTGTATTCTTCGCTGGGACAGGGGATCAGGGCGCCCAGCACTGATCCCCTTCCTCTCCCTGATCCTTGTTACTTGTCCTTGAACTTGGGCCGCCGCTTCTCCAGGAAGGCGGCCAAGCCCTCGTACATGTCCTCCGTGTCGGTCAGTCTCGCAAAGATGTCCGCTTCGCGCTTCAGGCCATCCTCCAGTGACACTTCCATACCCTCGTTCACTGCCTGGAGGACAGAGGCCATGGCGATGCCGCCCCACATGGAGAGGGCTTTGGCCCAGCGCCTGGCCTCACGTACCACGGTGCCCACCGGCACTACCTTATTCACCAGGCCGATGCGGTAGGCTTCCTGGGCCTTGATGTTTCCGCCGCCCAGGATGATCTCCAAGGCCCGGCCCTTGCCTACCAGGCGCGGCAGCCGCTGCGTGCCGCCAAAGCCGGGCATGATCCCGAGCTTGATCTCGGGTTGGCCGAACTGGACGCTGTCCTCAGCCAGGCGCATGTGGCAGGCCATGGCGAGTTCGTTGAGCCCACCCAGGCAGAACCGGCCGTTGATGGCAGCGATCACGGGTTTTTTGGATCGTTCAATCGCTGAGAAGAGCTCCTGGCCCGAGCGAACGATCTCGTAGGCCTGATCGTACTTCTCCAGTTGTGCAATCTCATTGATATCAGCGCCTGCCCCGAAGAACTGCCCCGCCCCGGTGATGATGATCACTTTGACTTGCTCGTTCTCAATGGCCTCGTTGAATGCTGCCCACAACTCCCGCAATGTGTGCTGGTCAAGGGCATTGGCCGGCGGATGGTCGATGGTCAGGACTGCCGCGCGATCCTCGATACTCAGCTTGATGTTCTGATATTCACCCATCGTTGGCTCCTTTCGTTCTACTGCTTGATCCGTGAAACACGAAGACGTGAGGTGCGAATTCACGTTCCATGTCTCACGTTCCACGCTTCACGCTACACCGTGTATTCCCGGAATCCGTACCCCGTCTTTTTCCCCAGGTTGCCGGCGCGCACCTTCTGGTAGAGGATATCCATCGGGTGGAAGCGCGGACCAAGTTCCCTTTCCAGCGCCTCCAGTTCTTCCACGACGACATCCAGGCCTAGCTCGTCCATGTACTCCAACGGACCCATGCGCACCAGTTCGCCGTCCTTGTTCACCTGCATGCCAATGCCGGCGATGCAGGCCATGTCTATGTCGTTGACGTTGGCGATATCCTCCTCCGCGCACAGGGCGGCTTCGTTGAGGAAGGGCATGATCAACCGGTTCACGCTGAAGCTGGTGCCGGTTTCGACCTCGCCGGCGTCCTGCATGCGCTGGATGATATTCTCCAGCGGCTCGGCGTCGGGGTCCGCATAGATGTAAAAGCCCGCGCCCGATTTTTCGCCAAGGCGTTCGGCCTCTACCAGCTTGTAGAACAGCTTGGCTGGCTGGACGCGCTCGCCGTACTGGGAATAGAGATACTCACCCACGTGGGCGCAAACGTCGATGCCCAGCATGTCCATCAGGAAGAGCGGCCCCATGGGCCAGCCAAAGCCACCAGCGCCCATGGCCTCGTCCAGCTCCTGGGCTGTGACCGCGCCCTGTTCCACGGCCAGCACCGCCTCGTTGAGGTAGGGCATCAACAGGCGATTGACCAGGAAACCAGGGCACTCTTTGACGATGACGGGGATCTTGCGCAGTTCCTGGGTGAATTGCTCCACGGTGTCGATGGTGTCCTGATCAGCTTCCGCTCCAGGGATGACCTCCACCAGCTTCATGATGTGAGCCGGGTTGAAAAAGTGCATCCCGATCATCTTTTGCGGCCGGCCCGTGGCTGCGCCCATCTCGGTGATGGACAGGGCCGACGTGTTGGAGGCAAAGATGGTGTCCGGCGGGCAGACGTCGTCCAGTTCTCTGAGGACTGCCTGTTTGATGCCCATCACCTCCGGCACGGCCTCGATGACAATGTCGACGTCAGCAAAGTCGTCGTAGTCCAGAGTGTATTCGATGAGGTCGAGTTTCTCCTGCACCTGGCCGACGGTCATCTTGCCCTTGTCGATGCGGCTCTGGTAGATGGCCTCCACGTGCTCACGGGCCAGGTCAAGCTGGCCCTGGTCAATGTCCTTCACCACGACCGGCAGACCGGCGTAGGTGACCACCTGGCCGATCCCGCCACCCATGGCCCCGGCACCCACCACGCCTACCTTGAAAATCCACATAGTTTCCTCCTTTGCTCTGCAGTTCCAGGCTGCCAGTCGAAAGTTGGGCGAACCTGGAACCTGGAACTCCTGACTCGGTCCTCCGAAACCTCCACCGAAAGGTGGGGTGAGTATCACGGCTAGCCCACGCAAGCTGTGACACCTCCCCGACTCTCGTGGGGGGTTTCAGGATCACCAGGTGGGCAGCGGGGTGGCTGCCTCCAGATTGTCCAGCCGGGCGAAATAAAGCCACTGGTCGGGGTACTGTTCAAAGGCGGCCGCGTTGGCCTTGCCCAGGGTGGCCCCGACAAAGTGGTCGCCGCTTTCCGGTTCGATGGCGACCACACCCGATTGTCCCTCCAGGATGGCCTGCAGTTCTTCCAGGCGCGCCTGGGCCTTGGCCTCAAAGGCGGCCCGCACCTTTCTATCCTGCCACATTGTTACGTCTGCCATTCTACGCTCTCGCTCCTTTCGTGCCCTTACTTCCGCTCGATGATCATGGCGCCACCCATGCCGCCGCCCACACAGGCCGTCGCCACGCCCAGCGGCACGTCCCGCTTGATCATCTCGTGGAGCAGCGTGATCACGATGCGCGTGCCGGTGCAGCCCACGGGGTGGCCCAGGGCGATGGCGCCACCGTTGACGTTGACCTTGTCCCAGTCCCAGCCCTGGTCCTCCAGCTCCAGGCCCACGGCCATGGCCTGGGCGGCAAATGCCTCGTTCAGTTCGATCAGGTCCATGTCGGTCAATTCGAGCCCGGCCTTTTGCAGAGCCATGGGCAAGGCGTAGGCCGGCCCGATTCCCATGATCTCGGGCGGGACAGCGGCGTAGGCGTAGCTGCGGATGGTGGCCAGCGGTTCTACTCCCAGCTCCTGCGCCCTATCTGCGGTCATGATGATGACGGCCGCTGCCCCGTCGCTGATAGGGCAGGCATTGGCTGGCGTCACACTGCCGCCCTGTTTGAATACCGTGGGGTAGAGGGCTGCCTTTCGCTCGTTCAGTGTGGGGTTGATGCACTCGTCCTGGACGATGTCCTCGTAGGCCACCTCTTTGCCCGCCACTTTTTTGCTGACGCGCACCGGCACGATCTCGTCACGGAAACGGCCCATTCGCGTGGCGCGAAAGGCCTTCTTGTGGCTCATCACGGCGTACTTGTCCTGATCCTCCTGGCTAAGGCTGTACATCATGGCCAGATTCTCGGCGGTGTAACCCATCATCCTGTCGCACACCGGGTCAGTCAAGCCCTCCCACAGTGTGTCCACAAAAGTGTCGTGCCGTAGTTTCAGGCCCCAGCGGGCGCCGCGCACTACATAGGGCGCCGTGCTCATGCTCTCGACGCCGCCGCACAGGAAAACCTCACCATCCCCGGCCTGGATGGCCTGGTAGGCGGACGAGATAGACACCATGCCCGACACACAGTTGCGCTGAACCGTATAGCCCGGCACGTGCACCGGCATCCCGGCCAGCAGGGCGGCCACCCGTCCGATGTTGGGGGCATCACTCTGCTGGCTGATACAGCCCAGAATGACGTCATCAAACTGATTAGGGTCTATGCCGACCCGGTCGACGACCTCTTTGAACACCAGGGCTGCCAGGTGTTGCGACGTCAACGTCCGGAACGCACCACCATGGCTGCCGATGGGGGTTCGCACACCCCCAACGATGACAACTTCTTTCATGTGCTTCCCTCCTTTGGGATTCAATTCCGATGCTCCACAGAATGCCGAATCTCTCTGACTGAAGTGAGTTGGGCTTGGTCGGAGACCCTTGACCTGATCCTCACCGACTCAGTCCTGGTTGCCCTTCAGCCCTGTCACAACCAGGTCCAACATGGCCTGGAACATGGTTTCCACGTCGCTCTTGAGCATCGCCCTGCGCAAGGGGTGGGCCATGAGCACCAGAACGCCGTTCAGCGCTGCCCACGTCGATCCGGCTGCCTGCCAGGGATCGTCCACCTGGAACACCCCTGACTCTTTTCCTGTCTCGATGGCCCCTGCTAACAAGGCCAGTCCCTGCAAGCTCCGGTCCAGCACCTGCTGGTACAGTTTGGGCGAGATGGACTCCTCGAACCGTCCCCGGTCAAAGGCCATGATCAACCGGAAGTAGCTGGGATGCGACTGGCAGAATTGCAGGTAGGCGTTGGCCAATCTCCGCAGATCTGGTTCGGCTGCTGACGATGCCCCTGCAAGAAGCCTCGCATTGCCTGCCGCTTCCATCTCAATCAGAAGCAAGCTCAGCCCCTCTAAAAGCAAATGAGCAAGGATCTCTTCCTTGCTCTCAAAGTACAGATAGATTGTGCCCTTGCTGACCTCCGCGCGGGCGGCTACGTCGTCCACGGTAGGCTGGTGGAAACCGCGCTCAAAGAACTCCTGCCGGGCGGCAGTCAGGATCTCCCGGCGGCGCTGGGCCTTTTCTCGCGCTCGTCGCTCCGCTGTGCTCAAGGTCCTATCTCCTCCATCACAGAGACCGAACTCCTGGTCAGTCACTGACCGAGAGTCATTATACCGCAAATGATGCGGTGTGTCAAGTCAGAGGTGTTGGAGATTCAAGGTTGGAGATCAGCCACGGTCCTGAGGTGGGGGGGCGTTGCGCAGCGGGCGCCGGCTTGACAAACTCGACCTGCCGTGCTATACTGTTAAGTGACTAGTCAGTCAGTCAACGCCTGAGAAGGAGAGATTGTTATGACTGAAACCCCAAGCAAGCGCGAGCAGTTGCGGCAGGAGCGCCGCCAGCAGATCCTCGATGCGGCGTTGGCCGTATTTGCCCAGAAGGGATTCCACGGCGCCAATGTCTCGGACGTGGCCGCCCACGCGGGGGTCAGCCAGGGCACGATCTACTGGTATTTCGCGAGTAAGGACGAGCTGCTTGAAGCAGCAATTCAATCGTTTTCTGACGGGGTCGGCCAGGAGATTCTCGTCGCTGTGGAACAGTGCCCAACCGCGTCTGGCAAGTTGCGCGCACTGGCCCGGACCATGGACGAACTCGTCACAGCAGCCGGAGGCCTTTTCACTCTGTTCCTTGAGTATTGGGCATCCAGTTCCCGGCGCGAGGAGGCGGGTCAGCCATATGCCGATGCGCTCATTCAATACAAAGATGTCATCGTTGAGCTCATCGGAGAGGGGGTCAGGAACGGTGAGTTCAAGCCAGTGGATGCGGAGCCACTGGCATGGGCCATGATGGCTGCCTACGATGGCCTGGCTGCCTACATCATGCTGATGCCCGATCTGGACCTGGGCCGGGTCAGCCAGGTCTTTGTCGAAACGATCTTGAGCGGATTGCAGATTGACAAGCCAGAGGTTGGTCGGTCGGGGTAATAGATGGCTGAACGCACGGCTTCATGGGCTCACCAGCATGCGCCGTGATACAGATTCGGGCCGTGGTCTGTTGCGCGCGCACCAATCTGTTTTGCTCGCTGAATGCTGGCAGCCAAGTTGGGAGTGTTCGTTTGTTGTCGGTGATTCTCGCCAGAGAACCGTGAAAGGAGGGAAAACATGGCGATTATCCTGTTCGTGAGTCTGGTTCTGGGCGTTCTGGGAGGATGGTTGGTGCCTATCCTTTTCAAGAGTGAACGTCCCTATGGAGTGGTGGGTGACATCCTGGTGTGTACCGTCGCCACCGTTGCTATGTCTTTTCTGTCGTGGAACTATATTATGCCCTGGCTCGGCTTTGAGAGCGGCTGGATCAAGGTTCTAGGGGCCATTGGCGACCCGTTCGCTCTGGGTTTAGTCTGCCTGTGGGTGATGAGGAAGATCAAGTCTTAGGGGTAAGACAGCCAGAGACAACAGACGAAGGATGGGTAGCTGTTCATCAGTCGTCCATCGTCCTTTGTCAGGCGTCAAACGTTGTCCCGCATCTGGCATCCGAAGTGGGAGGGCAATGAATCTCCTTCGAACCTGGGCCGTGATCCGCAAGGAGGCGCGGCACATCATGCGCGACCGGCGGGCCTTCTTCCTGGTGACCATCTCGCCTGTGTTCCTGCTGGTGGTCATGGCCTACACTTTCATGGTGGACATTCAGAACGTTGCCGTGGCGGTGATGGACCGGGACGGGACGCACCTGTCGCGCCGCTACATCGCCGGGCTGGGGGGCACGGGCGACGTGCTGGTGCGCTACGTAGCCGATGACTATGGCGACTTGGAGCGCTGGTTGATGACCAGCGAGGCCAAGGCGGCACTCGTCATCCCACCCGGATTTGAAGCGGATCTGAAAGGCGGGCGCGAGGCGAGCATCCAGGTCCTCGTCGAGGGGACGGAGCCGGTGACGGCCAACACGGCGATGCAGCACATCGGCGGCTACACCCAGCAGTTTGCCCTGGAGGTGGTGAGCGACGTGGCAGCACGTGCCGGCTTTGTGGTGGATGAAGCCGCGTTGGTGCCCATTGACCTGCGGCTGCGCACATGGTACAACCCGACGTTGAAGGCCGTCATCGGCTACCTGCCGGCCCTCATCGCCATCGTCATGAGCATGCCAGCCGTAGCCACCACCCTGGCCTTGACCGGGGAAAAGGAGCATGGCACGCTGGAGCAACTTATCGTCACCCCGATCCGTCGCACTGAGCTGCTGATGGGCAAGTTGATCCCCTACATCCTCAGTGGGATGGTGGGCGTGTTCCTGTGCGTCCTCGTGGCCGTGTACTGGTTTGGATCACCCTTTGAGGGCAGCTTTGCCCTCTACCTGGTGCTGTCGCTCGACTTTTTGCTGGCGTCTCTGGCCATCGCCCTGGTGCTGTCGGTTTTTGTCAAGTCCCAGGGGGCGGCCATGCTGGGGGCAATGTTGATCTTTTTTTTCCCCGGCTTTTTCCTGTCCGGGATCTTTTACCCGCTGGTCAGCATGCAGCCCATGATGAAGATGGAAGCCTACATGGTGCCGACGACGCACTATGTGCTAATCGGCCGAGGGCTGATGCTCAAGGGTCAGGGGCTGGACGCGCTGTGGCCTCATGCACTGGCTCTGTTGGCCATGGGCATTATCTTTATGTCCCTGGCTGTCCTGTTCTTCAAGAAGAAACTCACGTGAAGAACGCTGAGGCGAGGCGATTGGACAGATGGCTGACTCGCTCTGTCTCCAGAGAGAGAGGGAGGGATCACGTTCTCGTTCGAAGAGACCCTGGTGCCGTTGGATGGTTCAGAGTTCGCAGAAACAGCCCCGGAACCAGCCCTGGCGACTGCCAGATCTGTGGCAGCCGAGGGCGTGCAATTCCGCGTCTCAGAGCCAACCCACCTACTCGCGAATAGATGAGAATGTCAGATCTGCACAATGAGTTTGTGGTCGAGCCCTACCGAGAGGCTCGCGATTTCTTCAAGAACCTGCGCGCACAATCGGCCTACGACAGGGTATCTGTGCGTGCCAAACCCGTGCCAGAAGGGAGTGCGCGGCAGATCGTGGATTACGCTGCCGAAGATTGCGTTGACCTGATCGTGATGTCGAGCCACGGGCGTTCCGGTGTCAGTCGCTGGACGTCTGGCAGCGTCGCCGCAAAGGTATTGAGCGGGGCTTCTTGCGCCATCCTTGTCACGTGTGGTCTGCAGAGTTCAGAATCAGGCCGTCATTGACATGTTCACACGTATCTGGAATCTTGCTAACAAAGAACTGATCCAACTCCGGCGAGACAAGCTGATCCTGCTGTTCGTGCTGCTAGGGCCGATCTCGGAGTTGGCCCTCGTCGCCTGGGCCACCTCCGGCGACATCGAGCACCTCCCAATGGCCATCGTGGACCGGGATCGCTCGTCCGCCAGCCGGGCGCTGGTCCAGGCGCTGGTGAACACCGAAACCTTTGACGCCGATTACTATGTGCAGACCGAGGAGGAGACCCGGGCACTGGTGGATGCCGGCACGGTCCTTGTGGCAGTCCTGATCCCGCCAGACTTCGAGGAGGATCTGCTTGCCCTCCGCAGGCCAGCCCAGGTGCAGATCATCCTGGACGGAGCCGACCCCAGCGCCGCCCGGGCCGCCCAGATGAGCGCCGAGGGGGCGGTGGCTGCCTTTGCCCAGCAGGTTGCTCTGGAGCGCTTTGGGCACCTCGTGGACCAATGGGGCGAGGTTGTCGACCTGGACGTGCGTGTCTGGTTCAACGAGGAACTCAAGACGTCCCACTACGAGGTTCCCTCCGAATTGGGCTTTATGCTGGTGGGCGTGGCCCTGATGCTGGCCTCGCTGGGCATCGCCCGAGAGCGGGAACTGGGTACGTTGGAACAACTGATGGTCACCCCGCTGCGGAGTATCGAGTTGATCCTCGGCAAGGCGCTGCCCGTTTTGATCCTGTCCTACATGCTCTTCCTGCTTATGCTGGGTTTGGTGGTCTTTGTCTTCAAGATCCCCATGCGGGGCTCGTGGTCGCTGCTGTTGACCATCGCCTTCTTCTACCTGTTCATCGAGATGGTCTGGGGGCTGATGATCTCGGCCGTGTCCCAGACACAGATCCAGGCCCTGTTGCTGGTCTTTATGCTGCTAATGGTCGAGATGATCTTTTCGGGATACGCCTTCCCGGTGGAGAACATGCCCTGGCTGCTGCAACGCATCGCCAATTTTGTGCCAATCAAACACTGGCTGCTGATCCTGCGCGGGATCCTGTTGAAAGGGGCCGGGGTGGACGTGTTCTGGAAGGAACTCCTGAGCCTGGCCGCTCTGGGTTTGGGGATCAACGTGGTGACAGTCTATTTCCTGCGCAAGCGCCTCGAGTGAGGTGCTGCCTCCAGTTCTCAGGTTCGCCCAGGTCTGCGAACTGAGGCATGGGGGACTCGCCCAGGAGACCAGCGTTCAGCGTGTAAAGTCTTCGCACCCTTGCACCTTAACAAAGCACACTTCCAGCCTGGGACTTGACAGCGTGTCGGGCCTGTGGTACAATGGTGAATGGACATTCAGAAATGAATCGATATTCACTGACAGACGGGGGCGTCCAAGAATGAGCAGTCCAGTCCAAAGTCAACCCATGTCCCGGCGGGAACGACTCAAACGGGAGCGTGAGGCGCGGATCCTCGATGCGGCTGCAACCGTGTTTGCCCGGAAGGGCTTCCATCAGGCCACCATCCGCGAGATTGCCAAACTGGCCGATGTCGCCGACGGCACCATCTACAACTACTTTGACAACAAGTTCGACCTGCTGGTCGGCATTATGGCTCGCATAGCGGAGTTGGAGCAGTTGCCCGGTGAGTTGGTGCAGGCTCTGCAGGGTGATGTCCGGGACTTTTTCGTCACAGCGTTCCAGGAACGCATGGGGCGCATCGAGCAGGGCCAGGAGATGCTTCAGGCGGTGTTGCCGGAGGTGTTTGTCAATCCTGATCTGCGCGAACAGTTCTATCGTCAGTACGTGCTGCGCATTTCGAAGCTGCTGGAGCAGTACTTGCAGGCGCAGATCGAGTTGGGGCACATCCGAGCAGTCAACGTGCCGCTAACGGTGCGCACGGTGCAGGGCATGTTCGTCGGCCTGCTGGTCCTGCGCATTCTAGGCGACGAACCGCTCCGCTCGGGGTGGGAGGATGTGCCGGAGGTCCTGGCGACGCTCGTCTATGACGGCCTGAAGCCAGCAGGCGGGGAATAAGACGGTGATCATCCGTACTCTATCTGTCATGCGCAAGGAGTTCCTGCACATCGTGCGCGACCGGCGCACGTTGGTGGTGATGCTCTTGATGCCCGTCATCCAGCTCGTGCTCATGGGATACGCGGCCACGACGGACATCGATCACCTGCAAACTGCTGTGTACGACGGTGACAAATCGCCGGCAAGTCGCGCATTGCTGGAGGCCTACCGGGCATCCAACTACTTTGAGATTGCCTATCATGTCGAGTCGGAGAAGGAGGTGCGACATCTCGTGGATGCTGGCGAGGCACGGGCCGGTGTTCTCATTCCGGCGGGCTATGGCAGAGAGGTGGCCGCTGGAAGACAGGCGCAGGTTGCCTTTGTGATTGACGGCTCAGATCCTGGGGTTGCCACCACCGTCTTCGCTGCCTCGCAATCTGTGGGACAGGCTCATTCGCTGGGGATCCTGGAGCGGAGGATGGGTGTTGACATGGATGACATGCCCGGTGTTCAGGTGCGCCCCCGGGTGTGGTACAACCCGGACATGAAAAGCGCCAACTTTATGGTCCCGGGGATCATCGGTATGGTGTTGTACTTTTTGACCGCACTCTTCACTGCCATGGCCATCGTCCGCGAACGGGAGCAGGGTACCATCGAGCAACTGATCGTGA
>CBDUWJ010000044.1:0-11314 GCA_965370895.1 uncultured Anaerolineae bacterium
TGATCATGTACGGCCAGATGACGGCCGGCAGTTGGATCTACATCGGCACCCAGGGGATTCTCCAGGGCACTTACGAGACGCTGGCCGCGGCGGCCCGCAAGCACTATGGTCCCCACGCCAGCCTGAAGGGCAAGTTCGTGCTGACCGCCGGCCTGGGCGAAATGGGCGGGGCCCAACCCCTGGCCGTCACCATGAACAAAGGGGTGGCCCTCGTCGTGGAGATCGATCCATGGCGTGCCCAACGCCGCCTGGACCACCGCTACCTGGACGTGGTGGTGGATGATCTGGAAGAGGCCATGACCCTGGTGGAGGAAGCGGTCCAGAAAGAGGAAGCCAAGAGTATCGGGCTCATCGGCAATGCTGCCGACGTCTTTCCGGAGCTGGTGGTCCGTGGCGTTACGCCCGACATGGTCACCGACCAGACCTGCGCCCACGACCCGCTGATGTACCTGCCCCACGGCCTGACCATGGAGGAGGCAGTGGAACTCCGCCAGAGCGATCCCAAGGAGTACCAAAAACGCTCCATGCAAGCCATGGCCGAACACTGCCGGGCCATGGTCGAGATGCAAAAGCGGGGCGCGACAGTCTTTGACTATGGCAACAACCTGCGCCAGCAGGCCTTTAACGCCGGGTACACAGAGGCCAAGGTCGGCGGCGATCCCAACGGCCAGTGGGTCTACCCCGGCTTTGTGCCGGCCTACATCCGCCCGCTGTTCTGCGAGGGACAGGGGCCTTTCCGCTGGGTGGCCCTCTCCGGCGATCCTCAGGACATCTACGAGACCGACCAGATCATGATTGACCTCTTCCCGGAGAAGCAGCACATGGTGCGCTGGATCAGGATGGCCCAGGAGCAGGTGGCCTTCCAGGGCCTGCCCAGCCGCATCTGCTGGCTCGGCTACGGCGAGCGGGACAAGGCGGGGCTGGCCTTTAACGACGCCGTCGCCAGCAGGCGGATCAGCGCGCCCATCGTCATCGGCCGGGACCATCTGGACTGCGGCTCTGTGGCCAGCCCCAATCGCGAGACGGAGGGGATGCTGGACGGTTCCGACGCCATCGCTGACTGGCCGATCCTCAACTTTGCCATGAATGCCATCGGCGGCGCGACGTGGGTCAGCTACCACCACGGCGGAGGAGTGGGCATCGGCTACAGCCTGCACGCCGGGCAGGCCATCGTCGCCGATGGCACGCCTGAAGCGGCGCGCCGCCTGAAGAGAGTGCTGACCTACGATCCCGGTATGGGCATTGTGCGCCACGCAGACGCCGGCTATCCGGATGCCATCGCCTCTGCCCGGGAACATGGCGTCCACATCCCAATGATGCCCAAGGCGTGAGCAGAGGAGCAGTCCCCACGCGACAGTCCCACTGCGGTGAGCGCAAGTGACGGATGCCAGGGAGTTGTCCGTCGCCGTGGCATTTGCGTCTTTGGTTTTTTTCTGATAGTATGGGGTGGCCTACGGAGACGTAGGCTTGGAGAAGGGGGAGAGGGTCGCGCCCCAAGAAAGGGGCGGCGCGGCCGGCTACCCCTTTCTTGTTCGCTTGTACTGCCAGGCGTAGCCGCGTAGCTGTGGGAGTGGGAATGAACGCACAACAGAAGCTGCTGGTGCTGCGACAGCGCCGTGCCCGCCGCAAGCGGGCCAAGGGCGGGGTGGGCAAGATAGCCCTGTACGTAGTGGCAGGTCTTGTGACCCTTGCGCTGCTCAGCAGTCTGTCCTCCATTGCGACCGGGGTGATCACGGCGATCGTGGTGTATGGTAGCTATGCCAAGGATCTGCCCGACCCCAACGAGATCGTCACCGCCCAGGAAAAGTTCGAGACGACCAAGATCTATGACCGCACCGGCCGCGTGTTACTCATGGAGGTCATTGACCCCCGGCGCGGTGACCGCACCCTGTTGCCCATGGAACAGATCCCCGAGGACTTTCGCAATGCCACCATCGCCCTGGAGGACAAGACCTTTTACAGCAACATAGGCATTGACCCCATGGGCATCGCCCGAGCTTTCATGCTGAACCTGCAAGGGAAGGGGGTTCAAGGTGGCAGCTCCATCACGGTCCAGTTGGTCAAGAACATCCTCATCTCCGAGGAAGAGCGCTACGAGATATCGTATTCCCGCAAGATCAAAGAGGCCATTCTGGCCATGGAGATCTCGCGCCTGTATTCCAAGGACCAGATCCTGGAATGGTATCTGAACACCAACTACTATGGCAACTGGGCCATCGGCGTGGAAGCGGCCGCCCAGGTCTATTTCGGCAAGCATGCTCCGGAGTTGAACCTGGCCGAGAGTGCCATGCTGGCCCCTATTGTCCAGTATCCGGCCATGAACCCCATCGACAACCCCGACCAGGCCAAAAAGCGGCAGGGGATCGCGCTAAATCGGATGGCGGAGGAAGGTTTTATCACCCGGACCAAGGCGGACGCCGCCTTTGCCGAGAAGCTGCAGATTTACTCCTCGATGCTCAAGCGCTACGACATCGTGGCTCCCCATTTTGCGATGTACGTGCGCAAGCAATTGGAAGATCAGTTCGGCACCGAGCTGCTCTATCGGGGAGGACTCAAGGTTTACACCACCGTGGACCTTGAGGTCAACCGCATCGCCGAGGAGGAGGCGCGGAACCAGGTAGCCAAGTTCCAGGAAGAGGGAAAGGACGTGTCCAACGCGGCAGTCGTGGTCATACGTGCCCGCACCGGCGAGATCTTGGGTATGGTGGGCAGTGTCGACTACTGGAACGAGGAGATCGACGGCAACGTCAACGTGGCCCTGGCCCCCCGCCAACCCGGATCATCCTTCAAACCCTTTAGCTACGTGACCGCCTTCCACCAGGGGCACGCCGCAGCCGAACTCGTGATGGACGTCCATAGCTGTTTTGACGACTATCCGAACCCGCCCTACTGCCCGGAGAACTATGACCGCAAGTACCACGGCCCCCAGAGCTTCCGCACGGCGCTGGCCAGGTCCTACAACATTCCCGCCGTCAAGGTGCTCGACGTGGTGGGGGTGGGCAACGTCATCCGTACTGCCCACGCCCTGGGCATCAACACCCTGAACGAGGACCTGGACTACTATGGCTTGAGCCTGACCCTGGGGGGCGGCGAGGTCTGGTTGCTGGACATGGCCTATGCCTTCAGCGTCTTTGCCAATGGCGGGGTAATGATGGGCCAGCCGGCCAAGCTGCCCCGCCCCGGCTTCCGCCAGTTGGATCCCGTCGCGATCTTGAGGGTAGAAGACCCCCAGGGGAACGTGTTGTGGCAGTACGACCAGCCCGAGGCGCGCAACGTCGTCCTGGCCGATGGTCGCGAGCTTTCGCCCCAGGAGGCGTACCTGCTCACCAGCGTTCTCTCGGATAACAAATCCAGGTCGGCGGCCTTTGGCAGCAACAGTCCGCTGCGTTTGAGCCGGCCCGCGGCGGCCAAAACCGGTACTACCACGGACCATAAGGACGTCTGGACCGTCGGCTACACGCCACAGATCGTGACCGGCGTGTGGATGGGCAACAACGACAACACGCCGATGAAGGGCGTTACCAGCTCACGGGGCGCGGGCCCAATCTGGCACAACGTCATGGAGCGCATCTACGACGAGGGACATGCCGAACGACTCCTGGGGCAAGTCGTGGAAAAGTTCCCCAGGCCGGCGGGCTTTGAGACCGTAGAAGTGTGCGCTGTTTCAGGCCTGCTGCCCACCGAGCACTGTCCCAAGGCCAAAACGCTCTTTGCCGAGGGCACCGAGCCGACCGAATACTGCAGCGTCCATCGAGTGGAGCGGGTGAACCGCCAGAGCGGCAAGCTGGCCACCGCCTGCACCCCACCGGAGCTGGTGGAGGACCGCGTGTACGAAGTCTACCCACCTGAAGCCGCCGACTGGGTGCGCGAGCAGGGCATTCCCCAGCCTCCCACGCAACGGGATGAGATCTATGGCTGCAGCCCTGAGGGCGGCGAAGTGGTCATCCTCGATCCGACGTTGGGTGGGCACGTAAAAGGCGTCATGCCCATCAGGGGCAACGCCCGATCCGGTGATTTCAACTTCTACAGGCTAGAGTTTGGCGAGGGGCTCAACCCCTCCGCCTGGAGCCAGATCGGTGGCGACCATCACAATCAGGTGGACAACAACGTGCTGGAGTTCTGGGATGTGCGCGGCCTGCAGGACGGACTCTACACCTTGAAGTTGAGTGTCGTCGAGCACAGCCAGAATGTAAAAGCGGCCACCATGTTCGTGACGGTGGATAACCAACCGCCCGAAGCCCTGGTCGGTTACCCATGGCCAGGCCGGGTCTACCAACTGGAGAGCGACGAGTGGTCCAACCTCAAGGCCGACGTGAGCGACAACGTCCAGATTGACAAGGTCGAGTTCTACCTGGACGATGAACTGCTAGACTATAGCATCGTGGAACCGTACGCCATCAAGTGGGTGTTGGAGATGCAGGACACGATCCCCAATCCCGAAATGAAACCGATCACGGAGACGCGGCCGATCACCAACCCTGACGGCTCGTGGAGCACCGAAGTGGTGACAGTCACCTGGGTGGAGGTGAGCACGGCCACCAAGACCATCACCCAAACGTGGGAGAACGGCATGATGGTCATCTCTAGCACCCACGGCTATACCGAATCGCACCTGGTACACGTCGTCGCCTTTGACGCCGCCGGCAACGAGACCGAGAGCGAGAAGGTGCGCTTCTATATCATCCACAAGCCCAAGGAGAAGAAGAAAGAGGGCGAGACCGGTGCCATCTGGTGGCGGGACGAGAATCTGATCGCTACAGTACGCGACAGGGCTACAGCCCTTAGGAACGGACTGCCTATTCGGATCCCGCCCCTCCCAGGGGAGGCGTTCGCTCACACCTCCATCACCACCGGCAGGACAATCGGCCGGCGTTTGGTCTGTTCGTAGAGGAATCCGGCCAGGCTGTTTTTGATCTTGGTGTTGGCCGTGGCCTTGGGCCCATCGCGCTCAAGGGCATCCAGCACACACTGGGCCGCCTCGTCAATCAGGTCCCCCGACTCGCGGATGTAGACAAATCCCCGGGTTATGATGTCCGGTCCTTCAATGACCTCGCCCGTTTCGGCGTCCACGGCGACCACCACGACGACGAACCCGTCCTTGGACAGCAGGCGGCGGTCGCGCAGGACGACGTTGCCCACGTCGCCAATGCCCAGGCCATCTACCAGTACGTGGCCCTCCGTCACCTGTCCGTCGACCCGCCCCCAGTCCGGCCCAAACTCCAGCACGGTGCCGCTTTCTGCGATAAAGATGTTCTCCTGGGGAATGCCCACTGCCTCGGCCATGCGGGCGTGGTGCACCAGGTGGCGGTATTCGCCGTGGATGGGCACGAAAAAGCGGGGGTGGACGAGGTTGAGCATCAGCTTGTGCTCCTCGCGGCTGGCGTGCCCCGAGACGTGGACCTGCATCCGCGCGTGATCGTACACCTCGGCGCCCGCCCGGAAGAGATTGTTGATAGTGCGGTTGACCAACTCCTCGTTGCCCGGGATGGGCGTGGCCGAGACGATGACGCTGTCGCCGGGGCGGATATTCATCTGGCGATGCTCGCCCAAGGCCATGCGCACCAGGGCCGAGGTCGGTTCGCCCTGGCTGCCGGTGCAGGCGATGGCCACTTTTTGTGGCGGCAAGTTGTTCATTTGCCCCGGCGTCAGCATCTCGCCGGGCGAGAGGTCCAGGTAGCCTAGCTCGTAGGCCCGCTTGGCATAGTTGATCATCGAGCGGCCCAAGAGGCCCACCCGCCGCCCATGTTTGCGGGCTGTGTCCACAACCTGCTGCACGCGCGAGATGTTGGAGGCAAAGGTGGCGACGATGATCCGTCCCTGGGCCTGGGCAAAGATGCGGTCAAAAGTTTCGCCCACGACCTGTTCGGAAGGGGTCTGCCCACCGGTTTCCGAGTTGGTGGAATCGGAGAGAAGGACATGGACACCCCGTCCCCCCAGCTCGGCAAGCTTGGCAAAGTCGGTCAGCTTGCCATCCACCGGTGTCTGGTCGAACTTGAAATCGCCAGAGTGCACGATCAGGCCTACCGGCGTGGTAATGCCCAGCCCCACGCCATCGGGGATGGAGTGGCAGACGCGGAAGAACTCGACGGTGAACGGGTCCAAGTCTAACACGTCCTGGGGGGACACTGTGTGCAACTCGGCATCAGCCAGCAAGTGGTGCTCTTTGAGCTTGACCTCGATCAGACCTCGGGTCAGGCTTGTGGCGTAGAGGGGAGCTTGGACCTCCTTCATCAGGTAGGGCAATCCGCCGACGTGGTCTTCGTGGCCATGGGTGACGACGATGGCCCGGACCTGGTCCTTCCGCTCAAAGACGTAGTTCATGTCGGGGATGACAATGTCGATGCCCAGCATGTCACTTTCGGGGAACATCAAGCCACAGTCGACGATCAGCAATTGCTCGTCGTACTCAAAGACCAACATGTTCTTGCCAATTTGGCCGATGCCGCCCAGGGGAATAATTCTCAGAAGATTTTCGGGCAAGAGTCACTCCTTATCTGAAGGGTCTTGGGGGTCTGATGGGCCTGGTGCGATTCGTTGATCCCATCAGGCCCATGAGGTCCCTCAGGGCCCTTCCTAGAACAGACTTAACTGCTCGGCTTGTCGCATCTCAGGTTCCTCTTCTTGAATCTCGTCCAGCTTGGCCAGCAACTCGGGGATCCTGAGGATGTCTTCCTCGACCAGGCTCCGCCAGCGGGGCTGGTGGAGCGCCGCTGCCGGGTGGAACATGGGATAGTAGATCACGTTGCCCACCCGCTTGGGCTGCCCGTGGACGCGGGAGATGGATGCACCGGGAAAATAGCGCTGCATGGAAAAGCGTCCAAGGGTAACCACCAGACGGGGCCGGATCAGATCGATCTGCTTGTCAAGGTGGGGCTTGCAGGCGGCAATCTCATCGGGTTGGGGATCGCGGTTGCCGGGAGGCCGGCACTTGACGACGTTGGAAATGTACACGTCCTCGCGGGTGAGATCGATCGTTGCCAGCAACTCCTCCAGGTAGTTGCCTGCCGCCCCGACAAAGGGCCGGCCCTGACGGTCTTCGTGGAAGCCTGGTCCTTCGCCGATGAACATGATTTCTGCGTCTTCCGGGCCTTCCCCGGGCACGGCGTGGGTCCTACCCTGGCCGAGGATGCACTTCTGACAGGTTTCGATTTCTTTGTAGAGGTCAGTGAGTTCTGACAATCCTTCTCTCCTCTCCATTTGCTGCGTCATTCTTGCCACCTCGGTGGAAGCTTCTACGGGGACTATGCACCCCGATTCTACCCCATCCAGGGTGTTCTGTCTAGCCCGCTTGCCCTCCGGGGCCTATGTCGTCCACAGAGTTCGTTGGATGCGGCACAGTCGCGCCTCCGGTTCGAAACCGCGCTTGCAGCGAAGCACGGCAGTGCTCCAGATTGGCGTGAAACTCGGGCGTTTCGAACGGCTCTGTGATCAAGATCCCGGCGTCCTCATTGTTGTCGGCATAGTAGCGCCTCTGCCGCGAGATAACCTTGAACCCGTATTTGTGATAGAGCCCCTGGGCCGCCAGGTTGGATACACGGACTTCCAGCGTAGCCTTTCGGGCGTCCAGTTCGGCGCCCCGATCCAGGAGCGAGATCAGTAGCAATTCGCCCAGGCCGCGCCCGCGCCATTGGGGATGCACAGCGATGGTGCTGATGTGTATCTCGTCCACCAGCAGCCAGAAGCCAGCGTAACCCAGCACGGGACCAGGGCCCCCGGCCATGAGCTGGTACAGCCACTGTGTGAACCGGCCGTTGTTGCGCGGCGCCGGCCTAGTCACGAGCATCGTGCTGTGTTCGTTCTGAGTGATCTCGTAGCGGTAGGCCCGCACTGACCAGGGGGAAGGAAAAGCAACCCGTTCGATCTGCATCACCTGGTCCAGGTCGGCCACGGTCATCGATTCGACGACAAAGGGCCACCAAGGGGCTGGATGGCTACTGAAGCTCGTTCTAGGCATGAACTTGGGGATCGTGCAAGTAGATGGGTGATAGCGTGGCCGCGGCGTCGGATTCGCCCCGAGCCAACCGATTCCAACCGAGTTCGGCCAAGTAGGCAGCGCGGCGCAGCGAGGAGGCTGGCGTAGCGACGGTAGCGACCTCGCCCAACCGCAGGCGGATCAGGTCAGTAGCACGGGCTTCAATCTCTCCGCAGAGCAGTGCTGGCTCCTCGATCTGTTCACAGAGTGCTTCCCAGGTGGTAAGTTGATAGGTTCCCCGCTGGCGCCATCGCCCCTGGTGGCAGCCGTAGCGGCCAACACAGATCCGCTTCCGGCCAGCTTGGAGGACGGCCCAGATAGGCAGTCCCTGCAACATATGGGGCTGAGCCACTACATCCAGGGTCGGGACACCGACGAGGGGAAGCCTGCACGCCAACGCCAGCCCCTTGGCCACGCTCAGGCCAATGCGCAAACCGGTAAAGGAACCAGGACCGAGGCTGACCGACAAGCCCGTCAGGTCAGCGGGAGAGACGCCCTGCTGACCCAGCAAGCGGACCAGACGGGGCATCAGTTCGACAGTATGGTTGTTGAGAGAGTACCATGTTTCTTCGCCCAGGATCCGGCCGGCGGCCGGGTCGTAAAGAGCAAGGCCAGCCATGCGTGTTGCGGTATCAATGGCCAGTAGCATCGCCCCTCCCTCACACTCCAAAGGTGTTGTGCCGAAACTGGCACAGCAGATCATCGTAGCGATCACCGGTCGCTATCATCACCATGCCCCGCTTGCTCGGCACGTCCAGAGGGCGCAAGGTAATCCACAATCGCTCTCGGGGCAGGGCGAACCGGATCCGGTCCGCCCACTCAATGAGACACACCCCATCACCAGAGAGGTAATCGCCCAGCCCGAAAGCCAAGGCATCGTCCAATGGTGCCTCCAGGCGATAGAGGTCGACATGATAGAGGACTGGCGCGGGAGGTGGGGGTCTGTGCTCGGCCACGAGGGTGAAAGAAGGGCTGGTGATAGGTTCGACGACACCCATCCCCTGGCCCACACCCTGGGCCAGGCAGGTCTTGCCAGCGCCCAGTTCACCTTCCAAGCATATCACGTCGCCTGCTTGCAGCAAAGCGCCCAGGCGTACCCCAAATCGCCGGGTCTGCTCAGCACCATGGCTGGTAAAATCGAGTGTGTGTTCGTCCAGGATTGGCATGACCTTGTCATCCTCGGGTTGCTATTATACACTGATTGCGAGTAAACGACAAGCACTTGACCGCAACTGGGCTGGTATGGTATGATGCTGCCACTTTCAAACAAGGATGGGGTATGCGCCACCTGGTGCTTTCGGATATTCACAGCAACCTGGAAGCGTTTGAGGCCGTGTTGGACGACGCTGGACCGGTGGATGAGGTCTGGTGTCTGGGCGATGTGGTGGGTTACGGCCCCGATCCGAACGCCTGTGTCGAACTCCTCAGATCGCTGCCTCATCGATGCATCGCCGGCAACCATGACTGGGCCACGCTGGACAAATTGGATCTGCGCGATTTCAATTCTGACGCTCGCCAAGCCAATCTGCGGAACAGGGAGCAGTTAACGACGTACAATCTGGCGTATTTGAACGCCTTGCCCGAGACATTGGTGGAGGGACACTTTACCTTGGTCCACGGGAGTCCGCGCCAGCCGATCTGGGAGTACATCATCTACACTTCTACGGCGCAGGCCAGTTTCGCTTACTTTGACACCCCCTTCTGTCTGGTAGGCCATACGCATACCCCAGCGATCTTTTGCCTTCAAGACGAGGGAGGAAAAGAGGTGTGCGAGCAGCTGCCCGTATCGTTAGACGAGCCGCTGAGCTTGGGTGCAGAGCGCCTTATCATCAATCCTGGGAGCGTGGGTCAACCCCGTGACGGCAACCCCCAGGCCAGCTACGCCATACTGGATATGGAGGCGCTCACCGTGGAGCATCGTCGTGTGGCCTACCCCTTTGAAGAGACGCAAGCCAAGATGTTGGATCACGACCTGCCCGTGCGCCTGGTAGTGCGGTTGGGATACGGTTGGTGAGGGAGAGAATTCTCCATTGGCCGAGGAGAAAGCGATCAGGCTGGGACATCCCAGCTACGTTTGGGGCTTTGGACAGGACCGGCGGCTAGATCTCATCCGCCGTTACGTGCCGTTGGAGAACCGCACGATCCTGGACGCGGGATGCGGCATGGGGATGTATGTGCGAGCCTTTCGCCGCTTCAGCCAGGACGTCCACGGCGTGGACATTGACCAGGAGAGAGTAGCAGAGGCCAGCCGGGGATTGCCACCCGGATCTCGCACCGGCATCCTCCTCGCGTCAGCCGAGAGCCTGCCCTATCCCGACGGGATGTTCGATGTAGTGTTGTCACACGAGGTCATCGAGCACGTTAGCGATGACCAGCAGGCCGTAGCCGAGGCGGTGCGCGTGCTCCAGAGTCCGGAGCCGAAAGAAGGGAAGCCGGGCGGGCGGCTTGTGCTATTCGCACCGAATCGCCTCTACCCTTTCGAGACGCATGGGGCGTACTGGGGAGGACGTTATCATTTTGGCAATATACCATTGGTCAACTATCTTCCTGACCAGTGGCGAGCACGGTTCTGCCCCCACGCGCGGGCCTATACGCGGCGCGCCTTGCGCCAATTGCTGACCGGGTTGCCGGTCACAATCCTGGCCCACACTCAGATTTACCCCGGATACGACAAAGTGGTCCATCGCCGTCCGGCACTGGGACGCGTGCTTCGCAGGGCAACTTACGCCCTCGAGCGTACACCGCTGCGGGCCATGGGCTTGTCCCACTTTCTAGTTGCAGAGAAGATCGCCTAGCCGGGCAACGGCTGGCAGGTGGTTTGCTGGTCAGAAGCGCCTGTGCTATAATGGTTTGTTGCCAGGAGGGGTAGCATAGCCCGGCCGAATGCGCGCGTCTCGAAAACGCGTGAGCAGCAATGCTCCGTGGGTTCGAATCCCACCCCCTCCGCCTGTCGCATAGTGTCAGGTATGATTTGACATTTCGACTGAATGTCAGTATACTAATCCGCCACTTGACCCTGGTGTGCTTTGCGTTGGGATTGCTCTGCGCAGAATCAGGTTGGCGGGTGAATAGGCATTGATGCACAGGCCACCCTAGCTCAGTCGGCAGAGCAAGCGCCTTGTAAGCGCTGGGTCGTCGGTTCGAATCCGACGGGTGGCTCCAAGGGAAGTATGCCCACGTAGCTCAGACGGCAGAGCACTCCCTTGGTAAGGGCGAGGTCATGGGTTCAAGTCCCATCGTGGGCTTAAGCAGAAAAGTGATTTAGCACATCACTGGGAGGTTTCTAGCATGGGAAAGCCGAAATTTGAGCGGACAAAACCCCACGTCAACGTGGGGACGATT
>CBDUWJ010000045.1:0-11308 GCA_965370895.1 uncultured Anaerolineae bacterium
GACACGGCGACCTGGGCGCAGGAGCAGGGACTGAGCCTCGGTGCGTTGCCCGAGGGTACGGGTGCTGGTGGCAAGTTCGCTGATATGAGCGAAGAGGAGCGGGAGACGATGCGCGCCACTGCCCAGGCCAGTGGGATGGGCGGCATGGGCCAAGGTGCTGGATTGAGCGAGGAGGAGCGGGCGGCCGTACGCGCTACGGCCGAGGCCAGTGGTATGATCCCCGGCAGTCGTTCGGGTGGCGGCGTCCAGGGGCTGTCCGCCGGGCTGCTGAACCCGCTGGTCGAACTGCTGACCCAGCGGGCGGCAGGGTAAACAAACAGACTGGTCCAGGCGCGAACGACAAGTTGGCGACTGGACCAGTCTCAGTCCAGACATACCGGGATAAGGCAACGAGTAGATAGTGAAAGGCTGGAGTACGTGGGCCGAGTCCGTCGAGTGGGCTCGCGCCACGACCTGGGGTTGGTCTGCTCCACTTCGTCCAGCCCCGTTTCAACTGCCGGGAGCACTAGGTCCCACCAGAACGGCAAGATCGTATTCGTGTCCGAGCGTGCCCGCTGGATGCATGGCCTGCCGTTGCCCATCCCTTGCACGTTCACATGGGGTACGCCCCATTGCCCATACTATCCAAGTGGTGTATAATACGATCATCACATTCCTGTGAGGTGCTACGATGATAGAGAGGATTGCGGTTGATCCCAAAGTGCATTTCGGCAAGCCCCACGTGGCAGGTACGCGCATCACCGTGCAGAATGTCCTTGAGTTACTCGACGAAGGTCTCTCCTTTGACAAAGTCATCCGAGACTACTATCCTGATCTTGCAGTCCAAGACATCCACGCCTGCATCCAGTATGCCATTGCGCTTATAGCAGCGGAGGACATTCACCTGACGGCAGTTCCAGCATGAAGCTTCTGCTCGATCAGGATGTATACGCGGTCACAGCACGTTTCCTCAATGACCTCGGGCATGATGTGGTCCCGGTGGCCCGAATCGGTCTTTCGTTAGCAGGAGATGAACAAATCCTGCACGTGGCTCAGGAGCAGGGCCGCATCCTCGTAACTCGTGACAGAGATTTCGGCAACCTGGTGTTTGTACAGGCACTGGGCGCCGGGGTTCTCTATCTCCGCATATTGCCTTCTACCCAAAACGCCGTTCATACCGAACTTGAGAGAGTACTGACTGCCTATACGGAGGAAGAGCTCACAAGAGCCTTCGTGGTCGTCGAAGCAGGTGGACACAGAATCCGACGACTTCCGATGGAGTAGGGCCGCGCTACTCACAAGCAGTCGCTAGGCTCTACAACGGTTGCAGTCTCTTCGAGCAGGGCGTGGTACCACAATCCTCACTGAAAGCGGGAAGCCGTTCTTGTAGGTGGTGCACGAGACCGGCAGAGGTTCGCCACATCCGGGCTGAACTACGCGCCACCTTGCCGGATGAGACGCTTACCCTGGGAAGACCTTCCGCCACTCGCGCTTGATGCTGACGGTCGTCCAGCCCCGAGTCAACGCAGTGCTTATGACCTCCTCCGCGCCGGCTACGTAATCAAACTCTCGGTCCGTTTCGTCGTGTATGATCAGGAGACGCAACGCTGGCAACGACGGTCCGCCCGCGAAGGCCAGCATCGGCAGGTCGCCATTGGAGTTGCCGGCCGCCAGGATCGGGCGCCGTCCGATCACGTGCCATATCTGGATGGTCCTGCCCGGGCCGTCGTCGATCACATCCAATTCCGCTTTCTGCTCAATGGCGCCACCGCCCTCGCCCTCCACATAACGGTAAGCGACAGTGCTGCCGATTGTGCGCTCGCGGGGGATGCCGTATAGGTCCTGAACAAAGCCGCGCACAAAGTCGCGCCCGAGCAGGCCAAGACCCTGCTGCCACTCTGGCAGGCGGTTCAGGCGAACACACTGCAAGGCGAAGCGGAGACGAACGCCGCCCTGAAGCAGATCGAGGGGGCCATGACGGCGGAGCAGTTGGCGGCCATCGCGGCCATGGAGCTCACCAATGAGGACACGGCGACCTGGGCGCAGGACCAGGGTCTAGACCTCGGTGCGTTGCCCGAGGGTACGGCTGCTGGTGAAAAGTTCGCTGATATGAGCGAAGAGGAGCGGCAAGCCAAACGCGCCACTGCCCAGGCCAGTGGGATGGATGGCATGGGCCAAGGTGCTGGATTGAGCGAGGAGGAGCGGGTGGCCCTGCGCGCTACGGCCGAGGCCAGTGGTATGATCCCCGGCAGTCGTTCGGGTGGCGGCGTCCAAGGGCTGTCCGCCGGGCTGTTGAACCCGCTGGTCGAACTGCTGGCTCTGCGGGCGGCAGGGTGAATGGACAGACTGGTCCAGTCTCGAACGCCAAGTTGGCGCCTGGACCAGTCTCAGTCCAGAGATACCGGGAGAAAGCAACCCGTAGATTGTGAGAGGCTGGAGTTCAGGTGGGTCCGTCGAGTGGACTCACGCCACGATCAGGCACCGGTCAAGTCCGGGACCTGCAGAAAACCGGCGGCATGAGGCAAGCGGCGAGCCGCCCGGCCTTGAGCTCGAGAGTGTCCTGTCTGTCACCCGTCGACAAAGGCATCGATATCAGAGGTAGGAACTGGGATCTCTGCCGTTGACAGGCCCTGTTGACAGGCTCTGTCCTCGGCCGCTGTAGGGGCTGGGGGCAGGGATCGACTCGTCTGGTTCGCTCCACAGAATGCAGGAAGCTACTGCCAGTCGACATCACATCGTCGCCTGGCAACGGCCTGCGAGCGCCAGACCTGTCAGGTTTTCAAAACCTGACAGGTCTTTCAGCTTGATCTACGCTGCCTGCTCTTGAAATGGCCTCCGGAACTTGTACCCGTAGGTTTGCTTCATCCGTCAACTGCGTGTCCTGGTTGAATTGCGCAACTCATCCGAGTGGGACACCATCCAGACCGACATGGGGATCAAACGCTTGACGACAAGTTTCAGGCTGTAGGACGCATCCTGAACGGCCATAGCCTGCCTCCCAGGGTGCCCGTGAGCCGGACGAGAGACAGCAAAGAGGCCCACGCCAGCACGGCAATGCCGACTACCACATAGTCCGCCGGGTGCCAGAGCGGTTCCAGGAGGAGGTACTCCTGCGCAAACGGGATCTGTGCCACCAGGAAAAAGACTGCAGTCAGCGCTACGACCAATATCGTCGGCCGCCAGTCTCCCCCCCGGACATCACTGCCCAGCAGCGGGCGCCAAGGGGGTCTGACAAAGATCACCAGAACCAGGCCAGACAACACCTGCGTGTAGGTCAGCGCAAGCTGGGCGTACGCCACTTCGCCACTCCGTTCCAGGAAGATCCGGTACACGACCATCGCCGCTGCGCTCATAGTGATAGCCGCCGGCGCCACGAAACGGGCCAACAGCCGGCCCAGGTTGATGCTGGGCAGCACCCCTGTCGCCGCCCACAGCGAGAGCGCAGCCGATGGAATTGTCAGAGTGAGCACGTTGATGACCGTGACCTGTTTGGGCTGGAAAGGAAAGCCAGTAGCGGCCAGCCGGACGCCCGCGATGAGCAAGGCCAGGTAGAATACCTGGGTCAGGTTCAGCCTGAGCACGTCCAGCAGACCGTTCGCAATGCGCTGCCCCCTGTCCACAACCGTCTGCAGCACCGTGGGCGAAGCTTTGAGCAAGACGATGTCCGCCACGCTGAGCGCGGCCTGGCTGCTGCTCCGCCGGGCAATGGCCAGGCTGGCTTGCCTCATGGCTGGCAGATCACTCACTCGGTCGCCCACCACGGCTACCGACTCGCCCTGCACGCGCAGCGCCTCCACCACCGATCGCGCCTGCTCGGGGGTGACGTGTCCAAAGACTGTGTTCGTGGCGGCAGCCTGCGCCAACTGCTCCGCATCCATCTCGGCCACCTCAGAGCCGGTGAGCACACCCAGAGGCGCCTCGTCGTCCATGCCCAGCCCGGCCTGCTCGAGAATGGCAAGCAGCCGGTCCGGCGAGCGCGGGGTAAAGACCTTGATGCCTACGCCGGTTTCGGACAACGTTCGGATGGTGTCAATGGCTGCTGGCAGCACCTGCTCGGTATGGCGCAAGTCGCACAAGGGGATCAGCCCCTCGGGCAGTTGGGGCAGGCCGGCGGCAGAGTGCAGAGGCGCCAGTTCCGGGTGGTAGGCAAACATCAAGACGGCTTCTCCGGTGGCAGTCTCTTCGGGTCCTTCTTCCTCCGGCGTGGTCTGCTCGCGCCGCAGCAAGGGGCTCACCTGCCCGGCAAGACGCCGAAAGAGGGTCGGTCTGGGCTCATCTTCAGGGACCTCAGGCTCGTCCAGCGGTGCTTCTCCACGCCAAAGCACGCGACCGACCGGGCCGTTCAATCGCCGGGAGAGATTCGCCCCCCGGGGGGCGTCCTCGGCTTGGGTAGCTGCCTCTGGCGACCGGGACTGCTCGGGCGTGGACCTGGTTTCTGGTTCAGGCTCCCGGGGGTGCTGGACGCTGGTCTCCTCCGCTTCGGATTCAGAGCGCCGGAAGAAACGCCCCAGGGGAGCGACTGCCCTGCGCCAGATAGCCGGCTCCGGCTCGACGCCTGCATTCTCTGCGACGGCCTCGTCGTCCGTGGCCAGGTAGGCCTGCAGCACCTGCGGAGCGCCCAGAACGTAGATGCCGCGCAGGTCGGTGTCGTCAAAGGCGATGGCGCTCCAACCATACGCCGATAAGAAGGGCGCTTCTTCTTGGACGGTGCGCAGGTTGCCCTCAAAGGTGGCAACCATAGCCCGCGTCGCCAGGTTGTCCACCGATGTGTTGTGGGCATAGTCGCCCACGATCTGGCGGATGCGGGATTCGGCCAAAGGCTCGTGGCCTGCCGGGGGTTCGATGGTTTCCATCTCTACATGCGTGCCGGTGAGGATGCCAGCCTGGGCAAAGCAGACCACCGAAGCCTGGGCCAGTGACTCGACGGATCGGGCCTGGTGCACCAGTGCCCCAAGTTTGGCCAGATCGATCGTCCCTGCCGCGTAGGTTAGGATGATCACAAAGTACAGACTGCTAGGCGCAATGTTGAAGATGACTGTAGCCGCATCTATGAATGACTGCTCGTCAACCACGATGACGGCGTCCAATCGGAAGTAGATGCGCGCCAGCAAGACCAAGAAAGCGACTACCACAACCAGTAGGGCTTTCAGAACGCGTTCCACGGTGCGCTCCAGCGGGGTGAGTTCCACCTTGGCAACGGGCGAGTCGCCGATGCGGATGGCGATCGAGCGTTCCTGGCCCACCTTTTGCGCCTCGTACAGAGCTCGCCCAGACACGCAGAAACTCCCCGCGTAGAGCTGATCGCCGCGGCGCTTGGTCATGCGGGCGCTGTTGCCGGTGAGCAGGGCCTCATCCACCGTGACCCACCCTTCGCCCACGATTTCGCCATCTACAAAGACCTGGTCTCCCGGTCCTGCGATGAGTATGTCGCCTAGCACGATCTCATTGGGATCAAGGCTCCGGGGCCTGCCTTGGCGGATCACGGTCACCCTCGGCCGCGTAGCCTGCCCGACCTCCTTCAGTTTGCTCTGGACCCGGAGTTCCCGACGAATCTTGAGCCCGATGTTCAGAGCGATCATCCCCAGGCTGATCAGTGCCCCCAGAGGCTGGCCCAGGAGCAACTGGGCAATCACTATTCCCACCAGGCTAAGATTAAAGATGGTTAAGACGTTCTCACGCCAAAAGTCACGCATCGACCTGGTTGGCTCAAAGTGGATGGCGTTGTCCTGCCCCTCAATTCGCAGGGCTTGCGCGTCGGCCTCGGTCAGGCCCTGGATGTCTGGGGGGATAGCAGGGGGGACCGGTCTCTGATCGGGGGGCACCACTGCTGGCCGCCGCCAGAGCTGGATCAAGATGGCTGTGACAGAGGCGGCCACAGCCAGAAGAACCGCGATCTGGATGAGCGGCCTTTCCTGCACGCCTCTACGGTCGTCCACGGATTCCTCTCACACGCTACCTATCAGGGCCTGACAGGTATCAACCTGTCAGGTCCTGTGATCCTCGGCTGCGGGCGCTTTCCTTACGAGGCCCGATCTCGCTCCCCTAGCACTTGGGGGACCCGCTCGGCCTTCTCCCCGTCAATGTGGAGGTTGAGGGTTTGCGTCGGGTAGGGCGACTCGATCCCGGCTTCGTCGAGGGCGTATTGCAGGGTGGTGTGCACAAGGTCCAACATCGGCCGAGTGTCCAGGTACGACTCGATCCACCAGCGCAGGCGGAAGATCATGGCTGAGTCGCCCATTTCTATGTATAGGACGTCCACCGGTTTGTCCAGGAGCACCCCCTCGACCTGGCGCACCGTGTCGGCCATGATGCGGCGCGCCGTCTTGACGTCGGTGCCATAGGCGATACCCACCTGCGTCTCGATGCGATAGCGGGGATCGGGGTAGGTGTAGTTGACCACCTGGTTCGTGCTGATGAGTGCGTTGGGCACGATGACCATGCGGTTGTCCCGGGTTCGGATGCGCGTCGTGCGCAGGCCGATCTCGTCGACATCGCCCCATGTGCCGACGCCCTGGATCTCGATCCGGTCGCCGATGCGGAAGGGCCGGTCGACGAGGATGATGAACCCGGCGATGGCGTCAGCGATGGAGTCCCGCGCCGCCAGGGAGATGGCCAGGCCGGCGATGCCCAACACAGCCGCGAGGGCGGTGACATTGATGCCAAAGTGGGAAAGCAGAATGATCGCGCCAACCACTGCAACGATGACACGGCCCATCCGCACCAATAGGATGAGGGCCGGATCGAGCTCTACAAGGCGTTCTTCCTCGGCCAGGTGTATGCGATACCATTCATTGCTCAGATCGATCAGCATCCAGACGATGTGCAGGCTGATGCCCAACCCTAAGACAAAGTAGACGTCGGTCAGCAGGACTTTCAGACCGGCACCAAGGAAGGTCAGTCGCTCAGTGGCAAAGTGGAGCGCAAAAACCACCACCAGCCATCTGAGGCTGGGGCCAATGGCTTCCAGCAACCTGCTGTCGAACTCTGTTGGCGTGCGTCGAGCCACCATGGGTAATCCGCGCCGGATCAGCCAAGTGCCGATCAGGTAGCCGGCCAGGACCATGAAGAGCGAGATTCCCAGGTTGATCCAGTCGGTTGCGTACAGCCCGAGGAAATGAACAGTGTCCAACCCTGCGGCAGAGGCCAGTCTGTCCACTCCCTGTTCGATCACGTCTGGGACTGCCGTTGGTGCAGGGGTCCGCGTTGCGACGATCCTGTCGAGCAAGGCCGTTGGAGTCGGGGCGGGCGTATCGCCCGTCGGCGCTTCGTCAGTGAGTGCTCCTGGGTCTGGAGACTGGGCCAGGGCCGCCTCATTATGAGCGGCCAGGAGAACGAGCAAAGAAGATACCAACAAGACCGCACGCAGGACACGGTTTCTCGTTAGCGTTTTCCTAGGCTGCACTCTTGAAAGACCCCCAACTTATGACGGCCAGGCTGACTTGAGCAACAGCAAACCAGAGCAGCACCACGGTCAGAAGGACCGAGGCAAGATCGATCATGCCCGGGATCCTGGACCTGGCCGCGGCCAATGCAGCGGAAACGCGGCCTATATCGTCTCGATATGCCCGGGCAAAGATCTCGAAGGTCGCCAGATCGTCATCGATCTCTCCTGTTCTGCTAGTGACATCGGAAGCAAGCGCCTCGGCTGCCCCTGATTTCAGGGCGGCGATCTCGGCTCTCAACTCCTGCACTCTGTCCACTGCGTTCGAGGCTTGCTCGTCCACAGCCTGCAACTTTTCCATAGGCAGGGTGGGAACGGAGACAAAGGGGATCGCATTGGCAGCTTCTATCGAGGCGTTCACGGCAATGATGGTGCTCCGGACGCCGCTGATGGTCTCCCGGATGCCGATGATTGCGGGGAACAACTCGTCCCCAATCGTATTGGAGATCAGGTTTGCCACAGGGCTGCTGCTTTCGATTTTGTCCCCAGCTTTGCCGGCTGCCTGGTCGATGGTCTCTATCGCCGACCTGGATTTTTCCAGGGCCACGACGACGCGGTCGAGCGTGTTCTCCAGGGCATTCAGGGCCGTTTCTGTCCTATCGAATGCATCAGTGGCCACTTCGCTGGTCAGCGCGTCGTTGATCACCCAGGCACCGGCAATGCCCGCCAGGCTGATGACCAATCCCGCTACGCTGAGGATGATGGCTACAATCGCCAGAATCTTCTTCAGAATCTTCATCTTGGCAGTCTCCTTTCGGGTTCAACTACAGCAGGAAGAGCACGACGGACAGCGCCCCCCCGACGCCATAGGCCAGGGGATAGATCCAGATCGAGTATTTGTCAATCCGTTCGGCCAGGTCCCGCTTTTCCTGGAGTTCCAGGCGTTTCAGGTACACGTTGAAAACCACCATCAGGGCGCTCATGACAAAGGTGCCGATCAGCACCACATCCATGAAGGTCAGGTAGCCCAGCCGGGGCAGCTCGCCGGAGACGGTAAAGTTAAAGGCGACGAAAACCAGCAGGTTGGCGCTGGCCACGTCCACCCGTTTGCCGTAATCCTTGAGGAAAAGCACGAACCACGACACGACGATGATCAGCACGATGGGCATGATGATGCGAAAGACGTAGAAGGTGAGATGCCGCTGGACACTGAATCCCAGAGAGTAGCTGACCGTCGAATCCTGGGTGCTGACCTCGGCCCCGGAATCTACGATGTACCACTCCTCCTCGCCCAGTTGGTCACCGATGCCACTGAACTTTTCTGAGACACTATAGCTGAAGAATCTCTCCGGGTAAAGCGAGTCGACCCGGATGTAGAGATGCTGTGTATCGAAGGGAAATCGGGTGAAATCAAAGAGAGGCGCTTGCAGATCCGTCGTAAAGCGTTCATAGTATTGGGCCCGGCCGTCAGGCATGACGACGACGTACCGGTTCTGGTCCCAGCGGTTGCCCTGCTGGTTAAAGAGGGTGAATTGAGGCCAGTCTATCTCGTTGGCATCGGCAAACTGGCCGAAGGAATCGCCGGTAAAGGTCTGAAAGTTGCATTGACAGCTATCCGGGCTGAAGGCCAGCTTTGGATCCTGCCAGGCCAGCCGCAGGACCGCCACCGCGCCGAATTTCTCCGCGATTTGGTCCACACCCGTGATCTGCTGCAACTCGACTCCGATCTGCACTTCGGTGGGCTCCAGGAGCACCGGTCGGTCGGTGGGTTCCGCCTGGCCCGTCAGTACGTCGGGCGCGTTGACGCCCACCAGCAGGCGATAGTCCCCCTCAGTTCCCTCGGCGAAGAGTTTTAGCTTGTAGTTGCTGGCGTCGTCGTCGGAGCGATAGTGCAACGAGGCCTCGGTCTGCGCGCCGGACAGGTTGGCGCTGCGGACCGATTTTTCACCGTAATCCGCCAGAACCAGGATGGGGGCCAAGTTGCCCGAGGTCGCCTCGACGTAGGCATAGACCATATCGCCTTGTTTCAGCGGGTTCAGGAGCAGGGTCGTTTGGGGATTCTCGGCAGTAAGGGTCCCTGTGATCTCCTGGACATACACTCCCTGCTTGCTGGCCGATAGATCTACAAGGGCGATCTCGTCGCCGGTCGGCTGGGCGTCGCCGGTTAGCACCTCCGGCGCGTCGATCCCGACCAACAGGCGGTAGCGTCCGGGCGTTATCTCTTTTTTCGTCGGAGTGCTCATCGCCAGGAGTTGGTAGTCGCCATCCAACGGCACGACGAATTCAAAGGCCGCGTCGTACCCTTCCCCGCTATCGTCGTCCCAGGCAACCAGAGCCTTGTCGTAGAGTTCGGGCAGCGCCTCCAACGGATCGCGCCCCTCGGCGATTACCTGATCCACTTTGGCGTAGAACGTTTCCTCGAGAGTGTCCGCCTGGTAGCGCGTGTCGGACAGGCCGGCAAAGGGGTCCAGGTTGCCCGAGAGACCCTGCATATACACGTACAGCGTTTGCCCCTGCTGCAAGTCCGGCAGGAGATAAAAGAGCCCGCCATCTTGCCCTACCTCTCCAGTCAGCTCCTGGATCTGGGCCGCGTCTTGGGCCTGGGCCAGCGTAGCGCCGACCATCAGGCTCAAAGCCACCACGGTGAGCAAAACGATCGCCCACCTTGGGACAGCACGTCTGAATGTAGAAATCATCGTTTGGTTCATTCGCTTCTCCTCCACATTTCCTCCCGTTCTTTCATCAACTCCTCCTTGAACTGGCTCATCCACAGGCCGTGGTAAAAGCCCTTCTCCGCCAGCAACTGTTCGTGCGGCCCCCAATCCACGATGCGACCGCGATCCAGAGCCAGGATATTGTGCGAATCGGTGATGGTCGCCAGCCGGTGGGCGATGACAAAACTGGTGCGCCCCTTCATCAGCCTGGACAATGCCTGCTGGATCAGCTTTTCGGTGCGGGTGTCCACGCTGCTGGTGGCCTCGTCCAGCACCAGGATGTCGGGGTTGGCGATAAGGGCGCGGGCGATGGTCAGCAACTGGGCCTGGCCCTGGCTCAGGTTGCCGCCCCGCTCGGCCAGGCGGGTGTGGTAGCCGTCAGGCAGCCGCTCGATGAACTCGTGGGCGTGGGCCATCCTGGCGGCGGCGATGCACTCCTCGTCGGTGGCGTCCAGTCGCCCGTAGCGCAGATTGTACATCACCGTTTCGGAAAAGAGAAAGGGCGTTTGCAGGACGATGCCGCAAGCACGCCGCAAGGAGTCCTGGGTCACGTCGTAGATGCTCTGGCCGTCGATCTGGATCTCGCCGCCCTGGGCGTCGTAAAAGCGGGTGAGCAGGTTGATGATGGTGCTTTTACCCGCTCCCGTCGGGCCGCAGAGACCGATCTTTTGGGCGGGCAGAGCCTCGAAATTGTTGTCGTACAGGATCTGCGTGCCCGACACGTAGCTGAAATCTACGTGCTCGAACGTGACGCGCCCCCCGGTGACCTGCAACTCGGTCGCGCCTGGCCTGTCCACAATCTGGGGCACCTCGTCCAGGATCTCGAACACCCGCTCCGCGCCGGCGAGGGCCTGCATGACCAGATTGTATAGCTGCGCAAGTTGCGACATCGGGTTGGCGAATTGGCGGGAGTAGCCGATAAAGCTCGCCACCGTGCCCACAGCTACGATCCCCTGGATGGCCAGCCAACCGCCCACCGCTCCGACGATGGCAATGTCCAGGCTGGACAAAAAGTCGGTAACAGGTTTGACGATCAGCGAGACGAAATTGGCCCGTCCATCCGCCTCTTTGGTGGCCTCGCTGATGGTCTCAAAGTTGTGAACGGCTGCGTCCTCCTGGAGGTAAGCCTTGACCGTCTGCTGGCCGCTGATGGTCTCCTCCATATAGCCGTTGAGCTCACCCAGGTGGCCCTGGAGATCGGCAAAGGCGACACCAGAGTACCTGCCCGCCAAGC
>CBDUWJ010000046.1:0-11250 GCA_965370895.1 uncultured Anaerolineae bacterium
GGGGGGTGGCGGGGGTGGGGGGGGGGGGGGGTGGGGGGGGGGGGGGGGGCCCTGGGGGTGGGGGTGGGGGGGGGGGCGGGGGGGGCGGGGGTGGCGGTGGCGGTGGTATGGGGATAAAGCTAGCACTTGTGTATTCCATAGCAGTCTCTCCTTCGTTTCCTCCATTATACTACAGGTTGCTTGCGGTGGCAATCACCCGCTACTGCCATGAGGTGAGACTCGACCTCAGCCCCTAAATGCGCGCAACACTGCCTGGGCTCTCTCTGCCGTCGGTCATCGTTTAGTTTTCCCGTGGCTTTGACAAGCCGCCCGGCCCATGGTACACTGGAGCTCCAGACCGGCTGATCGCCAGCACGGCTGTCTGGCCAGATGGCAAACAGATTATGAAATTCTATCTCGAATCGCTGGGCTGCCCCAAGAACCTGGTGGATGCCGAGGGGATGGCCCGGTTGCTCAAGTGTCTTGGCCACTTTCCGGTCGATGACCCGGACGAGGCCCAGGTGCTCATTGTCAATACATGCGGGTTCATCGAGGACGCCCGCGAAGAATCGCTTGGCGAACTGCGACAATTGGCTCAGGGGAAACGCTCCGACCAGGTCCTTATCGCTGCCGGTTGTCTGTCGCAGCGCTGGGGCGAAGCCCTGGCGGAGACTGTTCCCGGCCTAGATGGCCTCCTGGGTACTCGGCGCTGGAACCAGATTGGGGCACTGGTCAGGGAGCTCCAGCACGATGGAGCTCAGCGCCCCAGGAGCTTGCTGTCCAACCAGGGTGACCCGATCTTGGCTGCCGGCGGTGACGGTCCCCGTGTCGCCCGCCAGGGGGCCACGGCCTATCTCAAGGTCGCCGATGGGTGCAGCGCGCCCTGCGCCTTTTGCGCCATCCCGCTCATCAAGGGGCCAGCGGTCAGCCGGCCTGTCAGCGTGGTGGTGAAGGACGCCGTCGCTCTGACCCGTCAGGGGATCAAGGAGATCATCCTCATTGCCCAGGACACGACTGCTTACGGTCGCGACTGGGGTGAGCGAGATGCTTTACCCGACCTGATCCGGGCCATCCTGGACGCAGCCCCGGCCCTGCATTGGCTGCGGTTAATGTATGCCTACCCGGGCCACGTGAGTCCTCGCCTGACGGAGATCATGGCCAATGACCCGCGTGTGTGCCACTATCTCGATCTGCCATTGCAGCATGCCCATCCCGGCGTCCTGCGGCGCATGAATCGCCCGGCCAGGGTGGACCGTACTCGGCGGCTCATCGCTGGCCTGCGCGCCGCCATGCCCGATGTGGCGCTACGGACGTCCTTTATCGTCGGCTATCCAGGCGAAACCGAGGTGGAATTCCAGGCGCTCTTGGACTTTGTGGAAGAAAGCTGCTTTGACCGGGTGGGAGTCTTTCTGTACTCACCGGAAGAGGGGACCGCTGCTGCTGCCCTATCGGATCCCGTGCCAGGTGAGGTCAAAGCCGAGCGACGCGAGCGGCTGATGGCTTTGCAGCAGGGCATCTCCCTGGAGATCAACCAGGCCCAAGTGGGACGCACCCTGGATGTGTTGATCGAGGGTCGAGGGGATGGTCTGGCCGTGGGACGCTCCTATCGGGACGCGCCGGAGATCGACGGACTGGTGCTCCTGCCTGGCGACGTGGCCGTGGGCGACGTGGTGCCGGTGCACATCAGCGCGGCGATGGAGTACGACTTGATCGGAGAGGTGAGGCGTGGAAGTTAGCCCATGGGACCAAAAATCTGAGCCAGGCAGCCTGTGCGCTCGGTGCGCTTGACCTGCTTGGCCTGGGGGCTCTGTTGGAGCGCGTGCCCCTCAAGGTCCCGTAGACGGACATCCAGGGTCTCACGGTGCACGGCATCCAGGCGCCGTGTTTCGGCGAGATCTCGCTCCAGTTCGAGCATCCGGTCCCGGAGCTTGGTGTTTTCTTCCTTGAGATTAAAGTTGTCCTGGAGCACCACCGTCAGCAGATCACGGTTGGCTTGCTGGCTGCCCAGCAGCATCTGCTGGCCGTCGGCCACGGTGTGCAGAGTATCGGACAGGACCGCCACTGCTGGGAACACAGGGGCCGGCTGCGGCAGTGACGGGCCGAGCACGGTGACCTGGGTCGCATCATCCTCTATCACGACGTCAGCGGCTGTCTGGCGCAGACGCAACGCTTCCAGACGCTTGCCGACTTGGATGTAGGTCAGACCTTCAGCCAGCAGGCCTTTCATCGTCAGCAAGGTCTCGAGGTCATCGTCGGTGTAGCGACGGTGGGCTGCCTGCCCTCCGGCTTCCGGTTGGGGCCGGCCTGCTGTATCCGATAAAAAGTCGGCGAATTCATTGGACCACCTGCGCAGTGTCGAAGGTGAAACCTGCAACTGGGTTGCAACTTCGTTGGGCAGGCGATGCCGTGGGTCGGTCATGGAGCTCTCCTTTGTCTATTCTTCATCCTGGTCGAGGACGCGATATGGAACTTCGATATATGGACCGGACGCCGGCTCGTCATCAGGGCGCGTCCCACTCTGTTTGCCCATCAGTTCCTCCAGATGCTCGCGCACAACGCCAGACGGACTAAGATCTACGAACATCTTCAGTGCCAGTACAAGCACGACGATATCATCCAGCTCGCCCAGCCCCGGGAGTAGCATATCAGGTATCAGATCAATGGGGGACAGCAGGTATACAAAAGCGGCAAAGGGGATCACTTTGACCCAGGCGGGTACACGGCTGTCCTGCAACAATCGCCACCCTAGACGGGCCTGTTTGACCAAGCCCCCGACAAAGCCAAAGGACTCTTGCAGATTGAATTCCGACGACAGTTTACTCACAACGTACCTCCTGACACGCTCACGGGTCGGGTGAAGGGGCGGGCGAATTAGCCCGCATCGCCCAGACCGCGCACAGGCGCTATTATACTCAGACCCGGTAATCTTGGCAAGAACGAGGTCTCCTACGGATGCACAGTTTGCATCGCTTCTTGGTTGACTATGACATGACCATGCTGCGCTCCCTGGCGCAGCGCCGTGGCGTGGTGTTGGCCACCAATCGCCAGACCGAGGCTGCCGACCTGTTGGCCGCCTCACTTCTTGAACCTCTGTCCGTGCTGGCTGGCCTGGCCAGCCTCAGTCCACAGAGTCGGGAAGCCCTGGGAGCTTTGCTGTCGGCCGGGGGCCGGATGCGCACCGCGCACTTTGCCCGACGTTTCGGCGCGGTTCGACCCATCGGCCCCGGCAGGCTGGAACGGGAGGCCCTCTGGCAGAAGCCGGCCAACCCAGCCGAAGAGCTTTGGTACACAGGCTTTGTCTTCAGTGCCTTTTCCGACGACGAGGGCGGACCGGGCGAGTTCATCTTTGTGCCCGAGGACCTGCTACCCTTGCTACCCCAACCCATCAGTGAGCTGTCCATCTTTGCTGTGGACACGGTTCCCCCACCTCTCCAGCAGGGCGACGACGACCTGGCCCTGGTCCAGGACTTGTTTACCTGCCTGGTACACTTGCAGACAAACAACGTTCGTCCCTACGCCGACGGCCGCCTGGGGCAGCGTGACCTGACCAACCTTCGTGGGCGGTTGATCGATCCCGGCAAGCGACGCCTGGTCTTTCTGCTGCACCTTGCCGGGCGCCTGGGCCTTGTGGACCGCCAGGGCGAATACCTGCGCCTCGATGAAAAGCCTGCCAAGCAATGGCTGCTCGAGTCCTCTGCCCGCCAATTACTGGTGCTCCAAGAGGCCTGGCGCAACGATCCCACCTGGAACGACCTGCACCACGTGCCCGCCCTGGTGTGCGATCAGAAAACCGACTGGCACTTGCGGTACAGCCCTGTCGCGACCCGCCAGGCATTTCTCGCGCTGCTGGCCCGCTGCCCGCTGGATGTGTGGTGGACCCTGGCCTCCTTTGTGCAAGCTGTCAAGGACGCCGATCCCGACTTTCAACGGCCCGACGGTGACTACACTAGCTGGTACATCCGCGACGCCGCCAGCGGGACGTACCTGTCTGGCTTTGAGTCGTGGGATCGTGTCGAAGGTGTGCTCATCACCTACTTGCTGACCGAACCTGTCCGCTGGTTGGGCATAGTCGCCATGACCGCAGACGACTCCAGTGGCATCTTCCGTCTGACTGAAGCCGGAGCGCGCTTTTTGGGCCTCGTGCCCCACGAACCAGAGTCCCAGCCTTCCCCTCCCATCGTCGTCCGCTCTGACTTTCGCGTCGAGGTGCCGGCGCCGGCCAACCTCTATACGCGTTTCCAGTTGGCGCGTTTCGCCGATCTGGAAGGCGCAGACCCCTGCCGCTACGTCCTCACTCCCGGTGGGTTAGGTCGTGCGTTGACTCGCGAGATCCAGGTGGAGCAGGTGTTGGCCTTCCTGCAAAAGGCCAATGAAGGTCCCATTCCGGGCAATGTGGTAGATCAGCTCCGGCTGTGGGCCCGGCGGTTTGGGCAGGTGCAGCTCGAAGACGTCGCCTTGCTCACGGTGAAAAACGAACGGGTGCTGAGGGAGCTCTCAGCGCTGCCCCAGACCCGATCTCTCATCGGTCAGGTGCTTTCGCCCACCAGTGCCCTGGTGCACAAGCAGAACCTGTCCGGCCTTCGTAGACAACTGCATGCACTGGGCTACCTCCCGTTTCCCTCAGAGGAGCCCACCGGCGACCCCGCGGAACGCGGTTGACAAAGCGGGCT
This sequence comes from uncultured Anaerolineae bacterium, assembly GCA_965370895.1. Taxonomy (GTDB): domain Bacteria; phylum Chloroflexota; class Anaerolineae; order JAAYZQ01; family JAAYZQ01; genus CBDUWJ01. The sequence continues at coordinate 4,650 of CBDUWJ010000046.1, forward strand.
AGAGAGTGTATCATTGCCTCTGTTCGACCTATTTCGCCAAAAGGGGACGAGCCCAAAGAGTACGCGATCATCACCATGGCCCGTCGTCCCCCTGGCCGCCCGGGGGCAGGTTTGAGCGCTTGCAGTGCGTCTAGCTTGACCCGAATCTAGGGTGCTGCCCTGCCGGTGGCGTAGATTGCGGGTAGAAGCTGCGGTTTACGCCATGTCGTGCAACATGACCGACTTTGGGGATCAATTGTGCCGACTGAGAAGCAAGGACCTAGCATTTCTGTTGTCATCCCATGCTACAACGAAGGTAGAAACCTGGAGAGGGGTGTACTGGGTGAAGTGCACCGCTACCTTGCTGGGCAAGAGTTCCCCTGGGAAGTCATTATTGTCAACGATGAGTCGACTGACAATAGCAAGAACCTGGTTGAGCGTTTCACCAGAAACAGGGAGAACTTTTTTTTGCTCGATATCCCTCACGGGGGCAAGCCGGCAGCGATCTGGGCCGGCATCCAGAAAGCCAGGGGAGAGCTTGTTCTTTTCACCGATATGGACCAGTCAACTCCTATCACCGAGTTGGACAAACTCCTCCCCTGGTGCGAACGCGGCTTTGATGTAGTGATTGGATCCCGAAAAATCACGCGTGAGGGTTCTTCCCTGGTAAGACAAGCCGGCAGTCTGGTCTTTCTTTCCCTCCGTCGTCTCTTTCTGCTTCGAGACATCATTGACACCCAGTGCGGTTTCAAGCTGTGTCGCCGTCAGGTGGCCCTCGAGGTCTTTCCGCATCTCGAATTCCTCAAACAAGAGGAAAAACCTGTTGGCTGGAAGGTCACGGCCTACGATGTTGAGTTCTTGTACATTGTCGAAAAGGCTGGCTACGCCACAAAAGAAGTGGAAGTGATGTGGAGCAACCGCGATGAGAGTGATACAAAGAGTCAGAAGGGTGACTTGGAGCGCTACTTCAGCGAATCAATGCAGATGGCGCGAGAGGTCGGTCGCGTGAAGCACAACCAGATCAAAGGTTTGTATGACCGTGTTTGAAGCCCGGGTGATCCTCAACAAGCCCGCCCGTCTCCATGGATCCAAGAAGCATTCTGAACGGACTGCGGGAGTGGGTGCTAAACGCGGGATACGCATTAGGTAGTATGGCCCACTTCTCGCACTTGTGGAGAGCGCACTCGTGGGAACCCTGAACCCAGACATCCCATCTGAGGAGCTGACTCGTGCCCTCAACCAGGCCGCCACCGTCATGCGCGGCCTGGGCAAGCGGGTGCTTGTGCCCGAACACCTGCTCCTGGCTTTCCTGAACGACCAGGAATCTGCCGCCCACGGTTTGTTGGCCCAGTTTGCCGACGAGCGCGGTTTTGCCCTGGAGGACCTGACCCGCGCCACAGAAGACCAGGCTCGCAACCGCCGCGCCGCCGGCGTGGACTTTGCCTTTGATGCCCAGGATGGCAGCCGGGTGTCCCTGGGCGACGAAATGCTGGTCGTATTGGACGAGGGACGGGCCATCGCCCGCGCTCGGGACGAGATCTGGGTGGGCACTGAGGATGCCCTGGCGGCCATGAGCCAGTCCGGAGTATCTACGGCGGGCTTGCTCCAGAAACGGGGCATCACCCCCCACGCCCTGAGCGCCCTCCTGGCCAATATGGCCCTGGCCCGCCAGACTACGACCCGTGATCTGGTGGCCCTGGCTCAGGAGGGCGAGCTCCAGCCGGTCTATTACCGGCAGGATCTGTTGCGCGACCTGCTGAACTTGCTGAGTCTAGCCCGCGACCGCCACGTGATCTTGGTTGGCCCGACCGGTGTGGGCAAGCGCTCGCTGGTCTACAGCCTGGCTCTGCTCATCGCTGAGGGCAGAGGGCCCAAGGATCAAAGATCGGTTGTAGAGATTGCCGAGCCTGCCCTTTTGGCTGATGCTTCTCGTGCATTGAGGGCTGGGCAGCGCAAGGCGGCGGGCGGCATCCTGTTCTTGCCCAACCTGCACCGTTTTTTCGGCGGCGTCCTCCACGCCGAGTTCCCAAAGGCCCAGGCCGACGTACAGCGTGCTTTCCTGAGCGATCGGGCAAGCAGCAAAGCGGGTGCTGTCGTCATCGGCACGACCACCGACGCGGACCGCAAGGGTCGCCTGACCTCTAACACGGCCCTGACCGAGCACAGTCACCTGCTGAAGGTCGCCGAACCAAACTACTCCGAGACGGTGGAGATTCTGCGCGTCCACAAGCCACACATCGAGGCTGACTACGAACTGACCATCACCGACGAGTCGCTGGACGTTGCCGCCACCCTGTCCAAGCGCTACCTGCCAGATGCCGTGCTGCCGGCCAGCGCCCTGCAGCTTACGCATCGCGCTTGTGCCCTGTTGCGGATGAGCGCCCAGCCTCAACTGGCCTTCCGCCCGGATATTGCCTCCGACACCCAACTCGATGGTGATGACGTGACGCTGGCGACCAGCCTGATGACCGGCATCCCCGTCGCCAAGCTGGGCGCTGACGAGCGGTCCCGCTACGCCCATATGGTCGAGCACCTGCACAAGCGCATCATCGGCCAGGAGGAGGCCGTTATGGCTGTGAGCCGGGCGGTGAAAACGGCCCGTGTCGGTCTCAAGGACCCCCGCCGGCCCATTGGCTCTTTTCTGTTCCTGGGGCCAACCGGCGTGGGCAAGACAGAGTTGGCCAAAGCCCTGGCCGAGTTCCTTTTCGGCGACGAGCAAGCCACCGTCGCCCTGGACATGAGCGAGTATCAGCAGGAGCATACCGTCAATCGCCTCATCGGCGCTCCGCCAGGCTATGTCGGCTACGAAAGCGGCGGTCAGCTTACCGGCGCCGTCCGGGAAAAACCGTACACCGTCGTTCTCTTTGACGAGGTGGAAAAGGCTCACCCCCGCGTCCTGGACATTCTGCTGCAGGTGATGGAGGAAGGACGCCTGACCGACGGCCAGGGCAGAACTACCAGTTTCAGCGAGACGGTGATCATCATGACCAGCAACTTGGGCTCTGAGTACCTGGTGGAGCCCGTATTGAGCCGCGCGCTGCGAGATCAGGTCATGCGGGAGGTCAAGGCGACCCTCCGACCCGAATTCCTCAATCGCTTGGACGAGATCGTCCTCTTCCACCCGCTCTCGCCGGAGCAGTTGCGACTCATCCTGGGGCTGATGCTCAAGAAGGAAGCCAAACTGTTGGCGGCGCGCGGGTTGTCCCTGGAGGTCAGCCCCAAAGCCCACACCTGGATGCTGGCCCAGAACGAGCATCCCGAGTGGGGCGCCCGCCCACTGCGGCGCATTATCCGTCGCTACTTGCGCGAGCCCCTGGCCGATTACCTGCTGACCTCAGATCCGAGTCCCGGCACTAAAGTCCGGGCGGATGCCGGCCAGGAAGGCTTGATCTTCCAGACAACGCCCGTGTGACGACGAGGGTTTATCTGTCGTTCTTCGCTTGCAGTGGACCAGGGTGTGGTCTGCGGTGGACAAGCCAGCTCTGAATTAGGCAAATCTCGACCACGAGCGTGTCAGGACACGCACTCTGCTAGAGCAGCGGGAGGCAAAAGATGAACCGACAATGCCTCGTACTTGCCACAGCAGCCTTTCTGCTGTTGCTGTGGACCCGCGTCACTGGTGCATCCGCTTTTGTGGCGCCCGCAGCCGATAATCCCAACCCACCCACCGAGACGGTCAAGCTCATCTTCATCCACCATTCCTGCGGCGAAAACTGGCTGGACGACGGGAACGGCGGACTGGGCATTGCCCTGCGCGACAGTAACTACTTTACCAGCGACACTAATTATGGCTGGGGACCCGCGGGCATCGGTGATAACACGGACATTGGCCACTGGTGGACCTGGTTTCGCGGCCCTCACAGCGCTACCTATCTGAGCGCCCTCTACGTGGAAAACGGCCAGCACTCCCACTACTCTCGCTTGCCCACCGGCCCCAGCGGCGAGAACCAGATTGTCATGTTCAAGTCCTGTTACCCCAACTCGGAGCTGCAGGGCAACCCGTCCGATCCCATCCCGCCCAGTGACGGCAATCCGCTGCGCGGGCAGGACTGCGGTTCGTTGCATCACACCATTTCCAATGCCAAGGGTATCTACAACGACCTGCTGAACTACTTTGCCAGCCGTCAGGATAAACTCTTTGTGGTCATTACCGCCCCGCCGGTTCAGAGTGACACGTGGGCCGGCAACGCCCGTGCCTTCAACACCTGGCTTGTCGAAGACTGGCTCGATGCCTATCCCCACAACAACGTGGCCGTGTTCGACTTTTACAACGTCCTAACCTCCAATGGGGGAAATTGGAACACCAACGACCTGGGCCGGGATACGGGGAATCATCACCGTTGGGATCATGCTGAGAACGCAATCGAGTACATCACCAATCAAGGGGGCAACACTGCTGCTTATCCCGATGGTGGTGGCGACAATCATCCCTCTCGAGCTGGCAACGAAAAGGCCACCGGCGAGTTCGTCGAACTGCTCAACGTCTTCTACCACCGTTGGGCCGGAACGGCACCGCCAGCACAGAATCATTGGATCTACCTGCCCCTCATCCTGAAGGAATGGAGTACCAGGGTTTCGTCCCCCCCGCCGGCGTCCACAGCATCCATCTCCTCACAGCTCGTCCAGCCCGACGATCTGGTGTACGTGGGTGCATTCCGGCTGCCGGAGGGACCGGAGGAGATTGGCTGGCAGTGGGGCGGCGCGGCCAGCTATGACCGCGAACGGGGTCTATTGTACGTCTTTGAGCCCCTGGCTGATGGGGACAAGCGCCTGGTGCACGCCTGGAGGATCGGAGAATAGCAGGCGTGACGGCTGCTACAGACGTTGGGGGCGGAGCAGGCTACAATATATTGCTTCAAGCTAGGGACCAGCAACCTGGCGACGGTCCGCCAACTTGCTGACCTGCTGACTGGATCGTACAGCTATCAGGGCATTGGCCGCCGATTGACCACCTTCACCAGCTGCTAGTGAGACTACGAATGACGGGTGAGGGTGGACGAATCACACCATTCGTCATACGCAACACGGAGGAAGAATGATCCAAGTGCGAGATTTCCGTGACGTAGAGGCCCATCCAGAGATTGAAGGCGTAGCGATGCGCGTCGTCATCGGTCCGGAGGAAGGGGCACCCTATTTCAACATGCGCGTATTTGAGGTAGAGCCCGGTCACAACACGCCCCACCACAGCCACTGGTGGGAGCACCAGGTCTTTGTGCTGTCAGGCCAGGGTGTGGTCAAGACGGAGCAGGGTGACCGGCCCATCAGCCACGGCAGCACCGTCTTTGTGCCGGGCGGGGAACTGCACCAGTTCCGTAACACAAGCGACGATGTCCTGCGCTTCATCTGCCTGGTGCCCCAGGAATGGCTCCAGGAAATGGCAAAGCCAAGAGGATGACGAGCGCGCGGATCGGCCTGCTGACCGGGCCGGTAGGCGTGGGCAAGACCACGGTCGCCGAACGCGTGGTGGGATTGGCACAGCGACAAGGGCTGGCCTGCGGCGGGTTGTTGGCCCCGGCGATGATGAATAGTTGTGGGCAAAAGGCCGGCATTTGGGGTGTGGACATCCTCACCGCTGAACGCCGCACCCTGGCCCGCACGGACCGAGATCTGGACGGACCGGGGGTCGGCCAGTATTCCTTCGACGCAGCGGCCCTGGCCTGGGCGCTGGGCGTCGTGGAACAGGCCATGGGCGCGTGCGACCTGCTGATCGTGGATGAGATTGGCAAACTGGAGTTGTGGCGCGGCGTCGGCTTGGCGCCGATCCTCCCCCGGCTGGCTTCGGGCGAGATAGACCGGGCGATAATCCTGGTTCGTGATTCTCTGCTGGCCGAGTTGCAGAGCGAACTGGGTTCTGTGGAGCGGGTTGTATTCAAGGTCAGCAGGAACAATCGGGGCGAACTGCCCCCGAGCATTCTGGGACGTCTCGGATAGGTCTTTCCTTCAGCAGCCACTCCCATGTGGCATCAAACCTAACAGGAGGGTACGTAAAATGGCAAAGATAGGGACTGGAGACGCGGCAGTCGCCTTCGAGCTGCCCGGTGTAGACGGCAATAGCTACTCGCTTGCCGGCATCAGTGCGGGCAAAAAGGCGACGGTGGTGGTGTTCATGTGCAACCACTGCCCCTACGTGTTGGCCTGGCTGGACCGGCTTAACGCCATCGCCAAGGACTATGCCGGAGAGGGCGTGGTTTTTGCCGGTATCAACGCCAACGACCCGGGCAAATACCCGGCCGACAGCTTTGAGGGGATGCAGAACCTGGCGGAAGAGCGCGAACTGCCCTTCCCCTACCTGCACGACGAGACGCAGGAGGTTGCTACGGCCTACGGCGCCGAGCGCACACCGGAGGTCTTTGTGTTCGACGCCGGTCTCAGGCTACGCTACCATGGCGCCCCCGACGACAACTATGAGGAAGCCGAGGCCAAGGTGCCCTACTTGCGTTATGCGCTCGACGCGGTGCTGGCCGGGCAGGAACCGGCGGTAGCCGAAACGCCGGCAGTGGGCTGCACCATCAAGTGGAAGTGAGGCAACATCATACCTCGCGATAGGCAACGAGGACTCACCGGGAGTCCTCGTTGCCTGCCAGTAGAGCACATGCATTGCCCACCTCCGCCGCTGTCCGCA
>CBDUWJ010000047.1:0-11244 GCA_965370895.1 uncultured Anaerolineae bacterium
GCCATGGCCATCGTCCGCGAACGGGAGCAGGGTACCATCGAGCAACTGATCGTGACGCCGATCCGGCCCCTGGAGTTGATCGTCGGCAAGGTTGTTCCCTACGCTTTGGTCTCTTATGTCTGCGTGTTGGAGGTGCTGGCCATTGGGGTTCTCTGGTTCGGCGTGCCGGTCCACGGCAGCCTGAGCTTACTCCTGGGGCTGTCGGGCCTGTTCCTGCTCACGTCGCTGGGCATTGGCATCTTTATCTCTACCATAGCCAAGACGCAGCAGGAGGCGATGTTGCTCGCCTGGCTCACGATGCTGCCATCGATCTTTCTGGGTGGCTTTTTCTTTCCCATTGAGGCCATGCCCCCAGCGCTGCAGGTCGTCAGCTACGCGGTGCCCTTGCGCTACATCCTGGTCGTCATCAGGGGCATTCTGCTCAAAGGGGTGGGTATGCGGATCCTGTACCCTGAAGTGATCGCGATGGCCGTCTTTGGACTGGCAATCATGCTGCTGGCTGCCACGCGCTTCCGCAAACGGCTGGAGTGAGGGATTGGCAGTTGGAGATTGGGCACCAGATACTGGGTTTTTGATTTCAGGGACTAGAGATGTCGTTTGTCTACATGAAGGTGTTGGAGTCAGCGCCGGAGCGGTATGACCGCGGAATGCGGCTGCTGACGCTGGGGCGGCTGGAGCGTGTGTATCGGGACATGGCGGCGTGGTTGCGTCCTGGCGATCGGGTCCTGGACGTGGGCTGTGGCACGGGGACGCTGGCTGTGCTGTTGGCAGGGAAGGGGTGCCAGGTCACCGGCATCGACGTAGCGCCGCAGATGTTGAGCCAGGCAGGCCGGCGGGTGCAGGAACAAGGCGTGGCGGATCGAGTCACTCTGCTGGAGCTGGGCGCCGCAGACCTGGACACCGCCTTTCCCAGTGCCAGCTTTGACGCAGTGGTCAGCACACTGGTCTTTAGTGAGCTTTCGGACGACGAGATCGCATACACGCTGGCCGAATGCTGGCGAGTTTTGCGGCCCGGAGGGCACGTCCTCATCGGCGATGAGGTGATGCCGGGCTCAGCACTGGGCCGCATTGCGGCATTTCTCTTCCGACTGCCCTTTGCTGTTCTCGCGTTTGTGCTGACCCAGAACACGACTCACCGCGTCGCTGGACTCGCGGAGAGGATTGAACGGGCTGGGTTTCGGATACTGCACATTGGGTACCATTTGGCTGGTACGCTGCAGTTGTTTGTCGCGGAGAAGGCAGAGTAGCCATGCTCGACGGTTTGAAGACGCTCATCGAAACCATGTTCCGGTTCTTCCCGTTTCCCATTCAGACGGGGCTGCGGGTCATCGGCCAGCCGGGTCCAGACGCGCCGGTGTTCCTCACTTGCAACTTTGACCTGACCGTCCGGCAGGTAACTAGGGCGCTGCAGGGGCTGGACTGCTACCTGTTGGTGGCACCCAGCAAGGGCATCAACGTCTGGTGCGCGGCGGGTGGGGGGATGTTCAACGCCCATTCGGTGACCTCGGTGCTCAAGACGAGCCGCATCGCCGAGAAGGTGGACCACCGGACGCTGATCCTGCCCCAGCTTTCGGCGCCGGGCATAGACGTGGCGCGCGTGGAACGAGAGACCGGCTGGTACTGCAAGTTCGGCCCGGTTTACGCCCAGGATATCCCTGCCTATTTGGCAGCGAGTTTCATCAAGACGGACAACATGTGCCGGGCCAGATTCCCCCTGGCTGACCGGCTGGAGATGGCCGTCATGTGGGCAGCGCCACTGTCCATCGTGGCCGCAATCCCGGTAGCCATCTTCAGCCTTGAGTCGCTGCCAGGGGTGCTGGCCCTGATCTGGGGCTTTGCGTTCTTTCTCTTTGCCTTCTACGAGCCAGTGATGCGCTATGTGCCGGGCCCGGTGGGACTCGTCAGAACACTGGTCCTCGGTCTCGTGGGCGCCGCGGGTGTCACAGTCTACGGATTGGTCATTGCTCATTGGTCGCTGGGCATTGTCGTTGGTTGGAGTCTGGGCGTCTTGGCCGTGGCGCTGGTGCTGGGGTTCGACCTGGATGGCATGAGCCCGCTCTTGGCCGGTTCGACAGTGGCCTATTGGGGGCGCAGGTGGCCGGGCACGCTGGAGGTCTGGGCCAAGTTTGGCTTCAAGTTCGAGCCGTTCTTTACGCTTCAGGTGGATTCGGAGCGGTGCAACGGTTGCACGACCTGTGTGGAGGTGTGTCCCAGGAGGGTCTTCGAACTCTATCGGCTGGATGGAAAGCAGAAATCGCGGGTGGCGCAAGCGGATCGCTGTGAGCAGTGTACGGCCTGCGTGAAGCAGTGCCCAGAGCGTGCGGTTCTGGCCGATCCGCCGATTAGTGTGTTTGGGTGAACGAGTCAGTCGCTGGTTTGGCGGATTGGGAGAACGGGGAATTCGGTTCTCAGGCAGTTGGGAGACCAGGGTGGGCGTAGATTGGGAAATGGCAGATGGTGAGTGATGACTGGGTGATAGAGGCCGAGGACCTTACGCGTCGCTTCAAGAACGTTACGGCGGTGGATGGGCTGGATCTGAGGGTGCGGCGGGGCGAGATCTTTGGCCTGGTTGGCCCCGACGGCGCCGGCAAGACGACGGTCATCCGCATGCTGTGCGCCATCATGGATCCCACCGAGGGCTGGGCGAAGGTTGCCGGCTTTGACACGGTCAGTGATCCGGAGCCGATCAAGAAGCGCATCGGCTACATGGCCCAGCGTTTCAGCCTGTACGGTGACCTGTCGGTGGAGGAGAACCTGGATTTTTTCGCCGATGTGTTCCAGGTGCGCGGCCGGGAGCGGCGGGAGCGCAAGGCGCGGCTGTTGGAATTCGCACGGTTGACCCAGTTCCGCAAGCGACGGGGGGCGCACCTGTCGGGGGGGATGCAGAAGAAGCTGGCCCTGGCCTGCACGCTCATCCACGAACCGGAGATCATTCTGTTGGACGAGCCGACGACGGGGGTGGACCCGGTGAGCCGGCGGGAGTTCTGGGACATCCTGACGGAGCTGCACCTGCAGGGCGTGACCATCCTTGTCAGCACACCCTACATGGACGAGGCGGAGCGCTGCTCGCGGGTGGCGTTGATGTACGAAGGCCAGATCATTGTCTGTGACACACCGGATCACATCAAGGGGCTGGTGTCCGGCGAGTTGCTGGAGGTACGGACTACGGACCTGCGCCGTGCGGAGGGAGTGGTGGCTGCGGTGGACGGAGTGCTGGAGGTCCAGACCTATGGCGACCTGCTGCACATATTCGTGGACAGTGTCTCCGAGCGCCAAGATGCGCTTCTGGGGGCGCTGGCGGCGGCGGACATCCAGGTGATCGGTTGCCGCCAGACCCGGCCGCGCATGGAGGAGGCCTTTATCTCCCTGGTGCGCAGGCAGATGGAGAGAACGGCGGACGCAGCCGATGGGGCGAATGCGACGGAGGAGTGGATGGAAGAGTGATGGCACGAATCACGAATCACGAATCACGGATCCCGAATCGCGGATCCCGCACCACCCAAGACCCAGGCTCCAATACCCAGCGGGAGGGCCGGGCCAACAATCACGCCATCCACGTGGCAGAGCTGACCAAAAAATTCGGCGATTTCACTGCGGTGGACGCCGTGAGCTTTGCCATCGAGCGGGGGGTGATCTTTGGCTTCCTGGGGCCCAACGGCGCGGGCAAGACGACGACGATCCGCATGCTGTTGGGGCTGCTCAGGCCGACGTCGGGTGAGGCCACGGTGTTGGGCTATGATATCGTGAAGCAGACGAACGAGATCAAAAAGCGGATCGGCTACATGTCGCAGCGCTTCAGCCTATACGATGACCTGACGGTGGACGAGAACCTGACCTTCTACGGGCGGACCTACGGCGTGCGGGGCAAACGGTTGCGGGCTCGCAAAGACTTTGTGCTGCACATGGCCGGGCTGGAGGGCCGGGAACGGGAATTGACGCGCAATCTGTCCGGTGGCTGGAAACAGCGCCTGGCCCTGGGCACCGCTATCATCCACGAGCCGGAGATGCTCTTCCTGGACGAACCGACGGCGGGCGTGGATCCTATCTCGCGCCGCGCCTTCTGGGACCTGCTGTACGAGCTGGCCGAGGGTGGGACGACGATCATGGTCACCACCCACTACATGGACGAAGCAGAACACTGCCAGGAGCTGGCTTTCATCCAGCATGGGCGCATCGTGGCCCGGGGCTCGCCGGCGGTGATCAAAGAGAGCGAAATGCGAGGGCAGGTGCTGGAAATCGATTGCGATGATGCGGCGCTGGCGATTCCGGCGCTGCGAGAAATGGGTGTCTTTGAGGAGGTGGCTTTGTATGGCGCACTGATCCATGCCGTAGCGCCGGACATGGAGGCGCTCAAACCAGGCATCGAGGAGGCGCTTCAGAAAGCAGGCGTGGGGGTGCGGACGATGGACGTCATCGTGCCGTCGCTGGAGGACGTCTTTATCTCCAGCGTGCGCAGGCCCAGAGGATTCACAGAAGGATAGAGGGTGCAAATGAAACGAGCGATCGTAGTCGTGGCCATCCTACTGGTGGTGGGTGCAGTCGTGGGAGGGGCGTGGTGGTACGTCAACGAAAACCCGGAGTGGTGGTTCTGGGCGCAGGATGAGCTTCAGAAGGCGGCGGCCGAGCTGGGTGTGCAGCCGGAAGAAGACCCAGGGGGCCTGGTCGCCTCCGGCTTCATCGAGGCCGAGGCTGCGTCTGTGACCACCGAGATGGGCGGCCGCATCGTGGCCCTGCATGCCGGCGAAGGCGGCGAGGTGACGGAGGGGCAGGTGGTGGCCGAGTTGGACGATTCGCTACTACTGGCCCAGATTGAGATGGCCGAAACCGAGCTGGATGTAGCGGAGGCCACGCTCGCTCAGGTCAAAGCGGGAGTTCAGCAGCAGACGTTGGACCACGCGCGGGCCCAATTAGAGCAGGCCAGAGCAGCACAGGCGGCAGCCCTGGTGGGCTGGGAGGACGCCCGGGCCATGCTGGAGAACCCCCAGGAGCTGGAACTGGCGCTCACGGCGGCCCGGGCGCAGTTGGCGGTGCTCGGTCTTCAGACGCAGCAGGTCCGGGCCATGGCCAATTCGGCCCAGGTCGGCCGCGATCTGGCGGACCAGGCGATGGGCATGTTGGAGGACTTTGAGCCATTCAACGTGCCCGTGAATGGATACGAGTTCAGGGTGAAGCTGCCAGCGGACATGAGAATCCAAGCCCAGCATCAGCAGGCCATGGCGACGTATGGGTCGTGGGAGGCGTGGATGGGCTTGGACCAGGCCCAGGCGGCCCGGGCCGGAGCCGATGACTATCTGGCAGAACTGAGGCGGCAGAAGGCCAAACCCCTGGCATTGCAGGCCCAGGTCAACGCCGCTGAGTCCCAGTACCGGATGGCGACCTCGGCCATAGCCCTGGCTCAGGCCCAGGTGGATGGCCTACAGATCGGTGCCACGCCGGAACAGATCGCGGCCGTGGAAGCCCAAGTGGGCATAGCGCGGGCTGCGCGAGAAACGCTCGAGGTGCAGGTGGACAAACTGATCCTGAAGGCACCCATCACGGGCCTGGTGCTGGAGCGCCCGGTCCACGTGGGTGAAGTGGCTCTGCCGGGTGCGCCCCTGATGACACTGGCTGACCTGGACAACGTGACCCTGACTATCTACGTGCCGGAGAACCAACTGGGAGAGGTGCAGCTCGGGCAGCCGGTGGCGGTGCGGGTGGACGCCTATCCGGACCGAACCTTTGGGGGCACGGTGAGCTTTATCGCCAGCCAGGCGGAGTTCACGCCCAAGAACGTGCAGACTCGCGAGGAACGGGTGAACATGGTCTTTGCCGTGAAGGTCAAGCTGCCGAACGATGATCATGCCTTGAAACCGGGGATGCCGGCGGACGCCGTGGTCTTAAGGGACGAGTGATGACCGACCGAACAGGCCGGACCGTGGGGGGCAGAGCGCGGACCACATTCGTGGAGCATTGTGCATGGAGCACTGTGAATTCAGCTAGGGGAATGCTATGAAACGTGGGCTTTTCGTCATACTTGTACTCGTCGTGGCCGGTGTCCTGGCCGGTGGCTGGTGGTGGGCTCGGACGTCGCCAGAGCAAGCCACCCAAGTCCTGATAGATGGCGGGCTGGAAGCCAGCCGGGCCGAGCAGTTTGTCACCTCGATAGCAGGGCAAACCGATGCCCTGGAAGACGAAGCCCTGATCGCCTCAGGCAGCATCGAGGGTGATGAGGTGGTCATTGTCTCCGAGTTTGGAGGGCGGATCGTGGGGCTGGACGTCGGGGAAGGCGATGAGGTGGAGGCAGGCCAGATAGTGGTGGAGCTGGATACCAGCCAACTGCAGGCGCAGCGAGCCCAGGCGCAGGCGGCTGTGGCTGCTGCGCAGGCCAACCTGGCAAACGTCAAAGCCGGCACCCATCCAGCGCCGATCCTGGCCGGTGAGGCTGGCCTGCTGCAGGCAACGACTCAGCGCGACGTAGCCCAGAGGGCCTGGCAGGACGTAGAGGCCATGGTAGAGGATCCGCAGCAGATCCAGGCCCAGATCGTCCAAGCGCGGGCAGCCGTGAAGCTGGCTGAAACGCAGATTGAGCAGGCCGAGGCCAAGATCGCCAGGGCCGAGGTGGAGCGCGATCAATATCGGGGCCAGGGCTCGATGGAGGAGAAAGCGCTGTACCGCATGTACAACTTCCAGGTGGAGGCGGCCAGGGTGGGCCAGGAAGTCGCCATGGCCAACAAGGCAGGAGCGGAAGAAACCCTAGCAGCGCTGAGAGCCCTGCGAGACAACCCGCTGGCGATGATCAGCCAGGTACACCTGGCCGAAGCTCAGTACAGTATCGCCGAAGCAGGTGTCGCGGTGGCCGAGGCGAGGCTAGCGGAGTTGAAGGCCGGGCCCTTGCCCGAGGAGGTCGGCGTGGCAGAAGCGCAGGTCGCCCAGGCCGGGGCAGCCGTCTCGGCTCTGCAGACCCAGATCGACAAGATGACGCTGCGTGCGCCCATTGCCGGGGTGGTCACCAGCCGCTCGGCCCGCTCCGGTGAGGCGGCCCTGCCTGGAGCTACCTTGTTGACGGTGGCCAACCTGGACGAAGTCACCTTGACGGTCTACATTCCTGAGGACCAATTGGGACAGGTCTACCTGGCCCAAGAGGTGGAGGTCCAGGTGGACTCGTACCCGGGACGGGTGTTTCCCGGCACGGTGTCGTATATCTCGCAAGAGGCCGAGTTCACGCCAAAAAACGTGCAGACGCAGAAGGAGCGGGTGAACATGGTTTTTGCCGTGAAGGTGCGGCTGCCGAACCCAGATCACCTGCTCAAGCCGGGGATGCCGGCTGATGCGGTCCTGAGAGGGGAGTAAGAGATCACGGGGTATCCGGCCAGGCTGGAGGAAAGGCCTCCAAAATGGAGAAGGCGTGGAGTCGAAAGAAGACAGGGGAAGCACCTGAACAGTTGGATGAACCGGAAGAGCTCGTGAAAGAACTCCAAGATCTGCTTCAATCTCTTGTCGAGCGAGAAGCACCCAAGAATTGCCAGGGAATCATCCCCGCATACAGATTCAGGTCAAGCAGGCAGGAGATTAGCACCCACTGGAAAGTAGGGCCTCTGGAGATGCTCGATTCCAGGAGTGAAGAGATACGCATGCCGGTGAAAGGAGGACCCGTGTGGACATCAGGTTGACATCGTGGCACGTATCGTTAGTCACGGCAATCTGCGCTGTGCTGGGCCTTGTCCTTCCGGTGCCACTACTCTTTGTCTTCAAGGACGATGCCTTCCAGGGTGCAGCCCGGACCGTGGGGTAGCCTCTGCTCTGTTCTGGGGCGTGCTGCCGTTTGTCGCCCTTTGCGGCTCCTGGAAACTGTGTTACCAGTAGCAGCGCCCGGCGTGGATCTGGTGGCTATTCGCGCTGGACGTGTTGCTCTACGGGGCATTGGCCTGGGGCCCTGGTGGCTGGCCCGGTGCCTGCCCGGCCCGGACGTGTTATGGTTCGTTGTGCTCGGGGGCGTCAAAGGCATTGGCAAACACCTCTTTCGCAACTACGAGCTGTGCATCCTGGAGAAGCGCCCTGGTTACAGGGATTGGACCCGTTGCGAGCACTGGTCTTTTCGTTCTTTGAGTACGTGCTGTACTGGACGCTGGTAGCCTGGCTGGCCCTTGGTCTGATCAAGCTCGTTACTTGATGCACGGCCACGACCCTGTCCGTCTAGTCGGCTGCTTCGTCCACATCCGGGTCGTCTGCGACATCGACGAGCAATGCCTCGGCCTCGGCGGCGTAGGGTTCGGGCACCATGATGCGCACCTCGCCCAGGCCATCCACCGTGATGCCGAACACCAGTCCGGCGCTCTCGTATTCCAGCAACACCGGGATATCCATGGCTTCCAGCTTGCTTTTGTAGATCTGGGCCAGGTCTATACCCTGGGCGTGTCGGACACAGACCAACTCGGACTGTCTTGCCACGAAATCGCCTCCGTTAGAATATGATTGTGGATGCCAGGTTCATTATCTGTTCTACAGCCTGGCCGACCATCAATCCCACGGCAATGACCACGCCCGCCAACATGCCGGCGATGGCCAGGTTGCCGTTGTTCAGCTCTTGCATCTCGTCAATGCCCCGCGTCAGGCCGGCAAAGAGATAGAGCGCCAGCGTCAGGGAGATCACTGCCAGCACCAGCCCCACTGCCAACTGGAGTGCTTCGGCTAGCAGAACGCGAAGGAAGAGGGTGTTCCCCACATCCCAGGCGGTGGTGTTAACTACCAGGGCCGGGCGCAGGACGATGGCTGCCGAGATCATCATCGCTCCCAGTACGATGCCCACCGCCGCGTTGCCCTGGCGCAGCGCCTCCCACTCGTCCAGTTCCCGGGTGAACCACTGGAATAGGTAGAAAGTCAGATAGGTAGCAATGGCGCTCAAGACAATGGCCACGGCTAGCTGAGCCAAGCTGAGGAACAGTTGATCCACGTTCTCCTCCCTTTCTTCGCTTTCCACCGGGATAGGGACGGCAGTATAGTACCACAGATTGCGGCAGAAGGCAATGTTGGGAGATGGCCGACCCGGCCCGCGACAAGCCTCACCGAGCGGAGTTTGTTGCCAAAGGGCTTGCACACTGTCCTCGAACAGTTGTCAAGGTCCGGGAAACCTGGTATAATGGCGGTCGCTTGTTCGCGGGCCTGGCAAGACTGCGCTGTTGGCCCGCATAAGGAGAACCACTTGATCCAACGCAGAACACAGACCACAACCTACTGGCAAGATGAGTTCGATTTCGCAGGCAAGGGCGTCGGCTATGTCTATGACCTGATTCTTGACAGGGCTGAGCCGGTGTCCACGGCAGCCCTGGCCCAGGTGCTGATCAAGCATCATGTTCAACGGGAAGAGGAGGCCATTCGAACTGAATTGGGCAGCAGCCGGTTTTACCAACCCAAGGACGAGTACCAGGTGGGGGAGAAACTGGTCTTTCCCGCCCTTGATTTTGTGCGCGGCACGGTGGAGGGCACTCGCCCGGGCAAGAGCCGAAGTCATGGGGACTTTGCTGTGCTCCAGGTTCGGATGGAGCGTGGAGATGAGATCCGGGAGTTTGCCTCCGCAGTCGACGGCGATCACGCTCTAAATCGCCAGGAGGGTGAGGACGATCTGCTGCTCACAGATGACTTGCTCTCCGTTGATAAAGTATACGAGGCATGCGGCTCTTTCGTCGAAGAGAAGCTCGTGGCTACTCTGGCCGAACACGATGAGTTCATTCAGTACAAAGACGGATGGTTTCTTCGAGGCTTGTTGGCCCCGATCCATGCTGGTCAGTTGAACATCGCTGAGGCGTTGATCGAAGTGAAAGGCAGACCCCTGCCCACTGCAGAGTTTCTCACCGACCTGGACTTGCCATCCGAGGTCCCTGAACAGGTTCAGATGCTCTCGGTGAACTATGCCCTGGAGGGTGACGAACGGTTTGACAACATCGGTGACAGTGGCAGGGACATCTGGTATCTGCGCCGGCTTGCGCCGGAGCCGGTGGTGGACCCACCAGCGCGGCTTGTCCTCGCGACGGAACCATATGACCGGCAGGAGATTGACCAAGAGCTCTTGCTCATCGAGCGTGAGATTGACGACGAGGGCAGTGGCGAGGAGGTGTTCGGGCCAGGCCGGCAGATCTACAGGACAACGACTACCTTGATCTATCCGCATTGGCGATGCGGCACCTTGCCGCTGACTGCCCGGACCTGGGGATTGTTCCCGCAGGCGACCAATCACCATACTCCCATTGTGCTCGTTGACGGGCAAACTGGGGAGAGAATGCAAGGCTGGATCGTCCACGGATCCTCGTTTATTTATGGACTCAAGGATTGGTACGAGCGCTACCGACTGCCGGTGGGGGCACTCATCAAGTTGGAACGGACGCGAGACCCGAGGGCAATCACGGTGGACTTTGAATCTCAGCGCCTGAAACATCAGTGGCTCAAGGTAGCAACGGTTGAAGGGGGAAAGCTCGTGTTCCAGATGCGCAAGGGACCCATTTCTTGCGGACATGATGAGCTGCTGACAATTGGCGAAGATGATGTAGCCGCCATTGATGGTCTGTGGGTCGAGGTGAACGCCAGTGGTGAGGGTCTGCTCCAGATCATGATTGGGATTATCCCAGAACTAATCAAACTCAGCTCGCAGCACACCGTCCACGCCAAGACGATCTATAGCGCCGTGAATGTACTCAAGCGTGTGCCGCCCGGTCCAGTGTTCGCTCTTCTTTCTACGGAGCCCTGCTTTGTCTCGATGGGAGGCGGATATTGGACGTTCGACGAGGCACTGATCAGACCCGGAGCCAAGTGAGAGAACTGCAGATGACCGATTGGGTGAGACCAACAGTAGATACGAAATATCACATTGATTTCGACTGGTGGGAGGATAGAGGGCGAAACTTTCGAGTCCAGCTTTTGAGTCACCTATGTGAGGACTGCCAGCAGCACTATGCAGACTACCAGGACGCCGAGGTAGTTGATTGGATTGATGCAGAGACTGGCGAGGTCACCCGGGTGGATGGTCTGTGGCATTCACTGCGAGTCTGTTGCAGTTCGAAGCCTGAGTATATTGGTGAGTTCACTCCGTTGGCCACTAGTATCTTTCGCACATTCCTGGCTAATGGCAACGAACCGCTTTCGCCTGCCGAGCTGGGGTCCCTCTTGGGTAGACCGACCAGCACAATTCTGCGAACCATCGGCGGATTTCGTGTCTACAATGGCATAAAGCCGGTGACGGACAAGAAAGCCTAGCCCTGCGTGTAGCCAGAGGTT